>VGTX01000035.1 GCA_016874315.1 Gammaproteobacteria bacterium
AGGACATAATGAAAATGCGCGACAACAAAATAGGTATCATGATACTGAAAATCTGCAGGAGCAATCGCGAGCATGAGTCCAGAAAATCCTCCCAGCGTAAAAAGGAATAAAAATCCTATTGCAAATAACATTGGGGGCTCAAATGTTAAGGACCCTCGAAATAACGTTGCAGTCCAATTAAATACCTTCACACCTGTTGGAATGGAAATCAGCATGGTTAGATACATGAAAAACAATTCCCCGGCTAACGGAACCCCTGCTGTAAACATATGGTGAGCCCACACAAAAAATGATAAAAACGCAATAGAACATGTCGCATACACCATTGATGTATATCCGAAGATCTTTTTTCTGGCAAAAGTAGGGATAACTTCGGAAATAATTCCAAAAGAAGGTAAGATCATAATATATACTTCTGGGTGTCCAAAAAACCAAAAGAGATGCTGAAACAGTCTTGGATCGCCCCCACCCGCAGCATGAAAGAAACTTGTTCCAAAATGCCGATCGAAAAGTAACATTGTTACAACAACTGCCAAAACTGGCACTACCACAATGAGTAAAAATGAAGTAATCAGCATGGTCCAGACAAAAATAGGCATATCCATTAAGGTCATCCCATCTTTTCTCATATTTAATATGGTGACCATAATATTGATTGCACCTAGGAGCGATGAAATACCAGTAAGATGCACAAAAAAGATGAAATATTCCGTACTTAATGGGCCCCTTGTTGAAAGAGGTGGATAAAATGTCCAACCAAAATTTGGTGCAGAATCACTCATTAATAATGTTGATAGTAATATACAAAATGAAACAACCAACAACCAATAACTAAAGTTATTTAAACGAGGTAACGCCATATCTGGCGCTCCAATCATTAATGGCACCATCCAATTTGCAAATCCGGTGAATGCTGGCATCACAGCACCAAATACCATAATCAATCCATGTAGTGTAATAAGTTGATTGTATTTATCCGGATCCATTAGGTGCTGACCAGGTTGAAAGAGCTCAGCTCTAATCAACATAGCCATACTTCCCGCTAAGAGGAACAATACTCCTGCTGTAATGAGGTACATTGTCCCGATTTCTTTATGATTTGTCGTTGTAATTGCACGAATAATAAAAGAAGTCCATGTCGATTCAGTTGTCTGATGCATTTATTAGGCTCCCGATTTAATTAATGTTGCTCTTGTTGTTTTTTGATAAACGCATCAAAATCCTCTTGCGAGACCGCATGTAGCTCTATAGGCATATATGCGTGCTTATACCCACATAACTCAGCACAACGCCCATAGTACACCCCTGGCTTATCAATTTTTGTCCATGATTCATTAATAAAACCAGGAATTGCATCTTTTTTAAAGCCCAAATCAGGCACCCAAAACGAATGTTGCACATCCGCAGCGGTTGTTAACAGCCTTATTTTTTTACCAACAGGCACCACAAGCGGTTGATCGACTCTTTTCAAATATAATTCATCCTTTGGGGCTTTATTTTTCACCTGATCGTCAGAGTCTGATAAGTTTGAGAAGTAAGAAACATGATATTCTGGATATTCATAACCCCAAAACCATTGATATCCAACGATTTTAATGGTTAAATCTGAATCACGAGTATCTTCTATTTTGATAAGGATCTGCGTTGCAGGCCAAGCCATTGCAATTAATATGATAATTGGAACAGTTGTCCAGATAATCTCTAGCACTAAGCTCTCATGAAATGGCACGGCATTATGCCCCAATGATTTGCGATGAAAAATAATCGCCCAGAGCATGAGTGTAAAAACAACACACCCAATACCCACACAAATCCAAAAGACAGTCATATGCAACCCATATATAGCGTGACTCATTTCAGTCACTCCAGGAGGCATATTCCAAGACTCAATGGAAGCGTGTGCCGAACCTGCAATGAAAAAAATGGCCATCATAACGATCTTCATAATCATCTCGATATTTGAATACACTCGCGCAATGTGACTATTATAGAATAAAGCGTATTTCTGAAAACGTAACTAAAGGCAATAAACATAATTCATGATGATTTTTAAATTTCTTCACTCCATAATAAAAACAGGAAGCATTGACCAATCAGAACATGTCAAATCCACTTCATTAGAAATTCTTAAAAACGCGAAATTTTCACCAGGTGGTTTAAAAGTCATTGAAAGACTACAAAGACATGGATTTCAAGCCTATTTTGTAGGCGGATGTGTCCGAGATATATTGCTCGGAAAAATTCCTAAAGATTTTGATATTGTGACCAATGCACGCCCACGTCAAATTACTGACCTCTTTTCTAATGCGATCATTATTGGAAAACGATTTACGCTTGTACATATTCGTTTCCAATCAGAGCTGATTGAGGTTGCAACATTTCGTAAAGATCATGGCACCTCTCAAAATGAAGTGGAAATGATCAAGTATGATAATACATATGGCACACTTGAAGATGATCTTGTTAGACGAGACTTCACAATGAATGCCCTCTATTACGATCCAATTTCTCGTAAGCTTATCGATCGCTATGATGGATTAAAAGATTTGATTGCAAAGCAAGTCAAATCTATCGGAATTGATGAAAATCGATTTACAGAAGATCCAGTTCGAATGATTAGAGCCGTGCGCTATGCAGGAAAATTAGATTTAACGCTATCGCCGGCGATTGAACGCGCTATATCTGAAAAATCCCTACTTTTGGCATACGTTCCAAAAGCACGACTCTATGAAGAATATCAAAAATGCTTTAACCATTCAAAAGCCTCTCGAGTCTTTGAGTTAATGAATCGTACTAATCTGATTAGACATTTCATACCAAAACAATTACTTAATAAAAAACAAACAAGCACAATATCCAAAATAATCGATTATGTGATTAAACACAATGAAATCAAAGAGCACATTCCTTGTTTAATTACATTTGCTTTTATTGCTCCTTCTTGGGCTCAGTGGTCAGCAAATGAAGAGCTCAATCAATTTGAAACAATTTTTGATGCATACTTATCATTGCTTTCTATTCCTAGACCAATAGAATTCGCACTGAAAGAAGTATTTTTTAATATCCAGGCATCTACGGAACAAGCTCATCGTTATAGATTACTACCAAAAATCAAAGCATTAAAAAGCACGGCACACCATGCTCTTAAATTTGCAAGGATTTCCAAACATATTGCACACAAACACTAAGGCAATATAGAACCAAAAGCATGACTGTAATTGTAGGTCCTGTTGGCCAATTACAGATCATGCTTACGGCAAAACCAAGAAACGAACCCACTAACGCAACCCCGCTACTTAACAGAATCATTGACCAAGGATGCTTACTCCAAGATGCTGCTGTTAAACTTGGGATAGTTAGCACTGCCATAGCTAGTAGCATGCCCGCACTTTGCACACTCATTGCAACAGATAGTCCGATTAACACATTAATTACAAAGCGAATAATGAAAATTGAACGATACCGTAATCGGGCTAAATCTGCAGAAAATAGCGACAATAAAATTGCTCTATAATAATAACTAACAAAACATATTGTACTGAGTAATAAAATAAACAAAATCAAACAATCATCATATGAAACAAGCAAAATATCTCCAATCAATACTCGATAAATCATACGTGGCTGCCGAACAACAGTCTCTGTTAAGAGCAGCGCACACCCCATAGCCCCATATGACAATAACGGAAAAACCTGATTTAAATCAAAATAATTGCTCTCAAAAATCTCCAGCACAATACAATACGCTAACACTATGATAATCATGCATCCAATCAATGGCCAATGTGTCACATATTGCAATAAAAAAGCCAATAGAGTTCCATGTGCAACAGTCTCTCCGAAAAAAGTCATTTGCCTCCATAACATCAAACTCCCTATAGGGCCAGAAAGAAGACTTAATCCCAAGATAAATACAATGGAATATAGAAAAATACTCATCTTACAAACAGCCTCCACATTGATGATGATTATGCTGATAAATAACAAATGCCTCTTCTGCTGTGCGTTGCTGAATTATCTCATCATGCGCTGGCTGATGATCGAGGCAAAGAACTTTATGCGCATACCGTGAAATTGCTAACGTATCGTGCGCAATGCAACACACTCCAGCTTGATACTCTGCAGCATATGCGGAAATAAACTCATAAAATTTAATTTGCCACTGCACATCCAATCCTTGCGTCGGCTCATCCAGAAAGACCAATTCAGGCTGCTCTGCCAAGGCCTGAGCAAGATTCACGCGCTGCCACATACCGCAAGATAATGATTTTATAGGAATATTCATAAATTCAATCAACTCTAGCTTGTTTATGACATTTTCGTACCATTGTGGACTCAACCATATAAAGAGATTTAAAAAATCATGAACAGTCATGGGGAGTTGATGTTGAATCATTTGTAACTGAGGCATCAATGCAATTTTTTGACAGGATATCTTCATAAGACCATTCTTTTTAGGTAACAGCCCTAGCAATGTTTTCATAAGTGTGGATTTTCCAACACCATTAGTACCTAACACTACTAACATTTCTGAGCGCGCAATCGAAAAAGAGAGCTGCCGCAGGATAGGCAACTCATACCCCACATCAAGTCCTTGAACTTCTATCAGATTATGCATACAATGTGCTACCCTCTATTATCGTATTTTTAATATTATGAATCGGTTATCTTATTTTTTTTGGTTTTTTTCTCTTGTATGCTTCTCATCTGCATTAAGTGCACAGACACGCATTATCACAACAATTCCTATTTTGTCAACCCTTGCAACTGAAATAGGCGGCAGTTATGTTGAGGTCAAAATGCTCTCAAATGCTTCTACCGATCCACATCATTTTCATTTAAGCCCCCAGCAACTCCAAGAGTTATTAGCAGCTGATATTGTGATCACAAGCCAAGAAATGGCCCAACACTTGCCAATCAACCCTCAAAATATCCTTTCTATTGGATCGAGCCTACAGGACAAATACATTGTCCCTAAACATCCGTTACATCATTTAATGCACCATGCATCTAAGGATACACATTCTCACCATCATCACTGCTCTTGTGGACATCATCATGCACACGACTTAGCTTCACTTAATGCAATAACACATGAATGGCTAAGTTTTGACGCTTTAGAAATTTTATCCAGCATCTTAACTCAAGAATTGATCTTACGAGATGCCGCGCATCAAGATTTCTACCAAGAAATGTATCAGGCCATGATACATCGTTTGCATGAGTTAAAAAAGGTTTTTTTAAACAAAGAGTTAAAAAAGAAATCTCTTTTCTATCACAATGATTTTTGGCTCATAGAGAAGGAATTACATCAATCATTTGGGCCAGTATTATTTACGTGTGATGGATCGACTCTACTTCCCGAAATGCGTGCCACACTTGAAAAAGACTCGTCTTCTTACACAGCCCTCTTTATCGATCAAAACCTCGCTCAAGAGCAAGTGCAAAAACTTCGATTATTTATTCAGTGCCCAATTAAAACAATTGATACTCTTGGAGCTGGACCTTACCTTTCTGTATCGGAATGGCTTGAACAAAATCTGAGCATGATATACGCCGAATAACATTTTGATTTAATTATAAATAAATAATGCTCTTGGCAGTTTTGATTGAAATCGAATTATATTATTAAGTGCAAATGCATTTTATAAAATATTTTGATACCATAATCTTTAATATTCAAAACTGCTGAGAGTCTTTAGTCATATGTCCACATCAGTACAATTAAAAATTTTAAACCCTCTTATCCATCAATGGGGCCTCCCCAAATATCAAACCCCGATGAGCGCAGCATTCGATTTAATCGCCTGCATTGTCGAGCCAATCTCCATTTATCCAGGTGAAGTCGCAAAAATTCCTACAGGTATGGCAATTTACCTTGGCAACCCTAATCTTGCCGGTTTAATTCTTCCTCGATCTGGTTTAGGATTGAAAGGCCTCATTTTAGCAAACACCACAGGGCTAATTGATGCTGATTACCAAGGAGAAATTATCATTCTTGCATGGAATCGAAGTCATGAAAATATTGTTATTACGCCAGGAATGCGAATTGCACAGTATGTGGCAGTACCAATTGTACGGTGTGAGTTCGAGGTTGTTGAGGAATTTCATGAAATCACTGAGCGCGGATCGCTAGGATTTGGCTCTACTGGACATATTTAAGCTAAAAATTTTAGGATAATTAAAAAAAGACTGAATGTTTTTAAGGCTTTGTTCTTGAGTTTCTTCTCAATCAAGCTTAAAATATCTCATCATTTTAACAAATTTTATAAACAGCTCGAGAGCAGTATTATGCAAAAGAAGACCATTCGCGAGCGCACACATCGTAAATGTGCGATCACCGGGCGTATCACCGGTTTTGGGCAAAACGTTGCTCACTGTAACAAAAAGACAAAAAGAACCTTTCAAGTAAATATGCATACGAAAAGAGTCTGGGTTCCATGCCTTGGTAAATTTGTTCGCGTTCGTCTTTCCGCACGCGGCCTTAAGACTTTGGACAAGAACGGTGCAGATTTTCTTGTGACAGCAGGAGTGATCTAACATGGCAGCAAAATCTAAAACAAAGATTAAAGTTATTCTGCGTTCTACCGATCCAAATTCTAAGTATTTTTACACAACAACAAAAAGTAAAAAGAACAAAGAAAAGATTCGATTGAAAAAATACGATCCAATCGTTAACAAACACGTTGAGTTTGCTGAAGAAAAAATGCGCTAAACTATGCGTATAGCAACACTCAACCTTAACGGTGTTCGTTCTGCTATATCAAAAGGCCTGATTAATTTCTTATCCGATCAGGCTTTTGATTGCATTCTATTTCAAGAAATGCGTCTCCCAAAAGAGCACTATCCTCTCCCTGAATTCTCATCGTATATCTGGCTTGTAAGCTCCGCAGAAAAAGCAGGCTACAGTGGTGTTGCAATTCTTATTCGAAAAGATTTGTTAACCTCAGATTATGCGCTTAATGTCCACTCATCTTTCCTTGATAGTATTGTTGCTAACGAAGGTCGATTTTTAAGTCTATCTTTAGAAAAATACGATATCATTAATATCTACCTTCCATCAGGAACCAGTGGGCCCGATCGCCAAAATTTAAAAATTTCATGCCTTGATTACTTATTGCACAGTCCTAAAACATCCAATAAGCCTTTGATTATTGGCGGTGATTTCAATCTTACTCCAGATGATAGAGATTTATACCACTGGAAAAGTAATTTTGAAAAGCCAGGATGCACATTGGAAGAGCGAACGCTGTTCCGCTCATGGTTGAAAGAATGGAAGCTAATAGATTCATATCGCTATCTTCATACCAAAACAGATTGTTCTCATGAAGAATATTCTTGGTGGTCTGCTCGAGTTCCCTCTGCATTTACATCCAATCGTGGTTGGCGAATTGATATGCTTTTAATATCCGAGCAACTCGCTCGTTATTGTACGCAATATGGGTTTATTCGAGAGCCGCGCTTTTCCGATCATGGAATATACTGGATTGAGCTTACAGATTATTGAGTAACTGAGTGCTCCCAATAATCTGAATTCACATTATGTTGGAAAAATTCTGAAATCCAACGATGCTGCTCCTGATCGAGACTCTTTATTTTTATCAAAACATCCTCGATCATATCCATGTTATTATCAAAAGAAAAAAATTTAAGCGACTGAAAACCAGACTGTCGAGCCCCCAAAAACTCACCAGGACCGCGTATTGCAAGATCCATTTCAGCCAATTTGAACCCATCATCTGTTTCACATAGCGCAGTAAGACGCTCCATGCCTTTTTCTGAAATATTTTGGTCATATAGTAGCAAACAATAGCTTGCAAGATTACTACGCCCAACACGTCCACGTAATTGATGTAATTGAGATAAGCCCAATCGGTCAGGAGATTCAATAATAATTAAAGTGGCTAAGGGATGGTCAATCCCCACCTCAATCACTAATGTCGAAACCAATACATGATAATCTCCATTATAAAAAGCCTGTAAGACATCATGCCGATCGGAAGCATTCATACGTCCATGCAATAGACCAACTTTTATATCGGAAAGATCTGGATGCTCTTTTAAAATTGAAAATCTCTGCTGCGCAGCGCTGGCGTTAATCACTTCAGATTCGCTAATTAAAGGACAAATCCAATAAACACTTTGCCCTCGTGCAACACAATTTTTAATAGATTTTAGGACAAGATGCTCTTTTTGTGCTGGAGTTAAGTACGTTGTAATTGGAGCTCGTCCTTGAGGTTTTTCTTTTAATATGGAAAGCTGTATCGTTCCAAAAAGCGCCATCGATAGCGTACGTGGGATAGGTGTTGCAGTCAAAGTAAAACAATGCACAGCATCTGTTACACCTTTTTGCAACAAATATGTGCGCTGAGCAACCCCAAAACGCTGCTGCTCATCAATAATTGCTACACCAAGCTTTGCAAAAACAACTTTTTCTTGAAAAACTGCTTGCGTGCCGATAATAATTTGTGCAGCCCCTGTCTGAATTTGTTCATATATTGCTTTTTTACGACTCGCAGAAAGCGATCCGGTTAATAGAACAATAGAAACTCGGTCGCCCAATAATGTAGTAATATTTTTAAAATGCTGCGCAGCAAGCAATTCTGTTGGAGCCATAAAGACCCCCTGAAGCCCCGAATCGACAGCTGCAGCAACAGCTAAAAAGCCTAACAATGTTTTTCCCGATCCAACATCTCCCTGAATCAACCTCTGCGAAGCTTTTGTTTGTTGCAAATCAGACTGAATTTCA
>VGTX01000036.1 GCA_016874315.1 Gammaproteobacteria bacterium
AATGTTGTTGTAGGGTATGCTGGCATAGAATTAGCAGCGTTTCATGCAGCGGATGCAAAAGATCCGCAAAGAGATTATGGTCGTGCGATTTTATTAAGTAGTGTTTTAATTGTCATGTTATATGTCATTGGAACTGCAGCTTTGATTGTTGTTTTACCACAGGGAGATATTGATCGAATTGGTGGTTTGGTGCAGTTTTTCCATGTATTTTTTCATGATTCACAATTTGATGTTGTAACTAAAATTGTTAGCATAGTATTAGCATTAGGCTCGCTTGGTGCAACCAATACTTGGTTAATTAGCCCTGCAAAAGGAGTTTTTGCAGCAATGGAGCATTTTCAATTTCCTGATTGGATGACGAAAACCAATGAACATGACGTACCAGTTCCTCTATTGGTCGTCCAAGCTTCATTATGTTCTATTCTTTTAATAGGGATGTCACTTACACATTCAAGCGATCAGTGCTTCTGGTTGTTAATAGCACTTACAACACAGTTTTCAGTTATTCTGTACATACTTATGGCAATTGCTGTTCGCGAGTTAAGAGTCTTACAGCCATTAACGCACCGTCCTTTTGCAATACCGGCATCTTGGTTAAATATTGTTGTATGGATTACGATTCTTGTCTGTTCTTTTGTCATGCTTTCTACTTTAATTCCTGTCGAAAATATTACTGGATGGGATTTATTGAAATATGAGGCTGTTTTTCTGTTGGGATGGATTGTATTGAGTTTTCCACCAGTTTTATTTCGGAATAAAATCACTTCCTCCGTCAAAGAGTGAAGTTCTAATTTTTAAGGGTTCTTTAGTTATGGATTGTCAATTTATTAGAAACGTCGCAATTATTGCGCATGTCGATCATGGAAAAACTACGCTTGTCGACAAATTGTTACATCAATCGGGGACACTCGATCAGAGAAAAGAATATCATGAGCGAGTGATGGACTCCAATCCTCTTGAAAAAGAGAGAGGAATTACAATTCTTGCCAAAACAACTGGTATTAAGTATCGCGATCATTATATCAATCTTGTTGATACTCCTGGCCACGCTGATTTTGGTGGTGAGGTTGAGCGTGTTCTTACAATGGTAGATAGCGTATTGTTACTTGTTGATGCAGTCGATGGTCCAATGCCACAAACACGCTTTGTTACACAAAAAGCATTTTCATGCGGATTAAATCCGATTGTTGTTATTAATAAAGTCGATCGTCCTGGCGCAGATCCAGATCGCGTTATGGATGAGATTTTTGAATTGTTCGATGCCCTTGGTGCAAGTGATGAGCAGCTGGATTTTCCTGTCATTTATACCTCAGCTTTAGAGGGTTGGGCTGTACGTGATTTAGAAAATGATCCGCGTGAAAATATGAATCCTTTACTCGATTTCTTATTAAGTCATGTTAAGCCACCAAAAGTGGACAAAGATGCTCCATTTAAAATGCAAATCACTACTCTTGATTATTCCCCATACCTAGGAACCCTCGGGATAGGCCGAGTTCAGCAGGGTAAAGTCGTTAAAAACCAGCAGGTTATGCTAATCTCTCCAGATGGCGAAAAAGCCTCTGCAAAAATCTCAGGAATTTATAGAGCTCTTGGTCTTGAGAGAATGGAAATTACGCAAGGTGATGCGGGCGATATTATTGCAATTAGCGGATCTGATTTAATGACTGTATCTATGACTGTTGCCGATCCAGCCGATCCAGTACCATTACCGGCTTTACGTATTGATGAGCCAACAGTGAGTATGGTGCTACAGGTAAATGATTCTCCATTTGTTGGGAGAGAAGGAAAATTACTAACAACTCGTCAGGTTCGTGAGCGCCTAGAACATGAAGCAAAAATTAACGTTGCTTTGAAGCTTGAAGACGGTGAGTCGTCAGACAAATTTCTTTTAAAAGGTCGTGGTGAGCTGCACTTGGCAATTCTTTTAGAAACAATGCGTCGTGAAGGTTTTGAAATGGCTGTTGGACGTCCAGAAGTTATTTTGAAAAAACAAAATGATCAGTGGTTTGAGCCATTTGAATTATTAGTCATTGATGTGCCTATGACTCTACAGGGTACCATATTAGAGGAGCTTGGTCGTCGTAAAGCTCTATTAAAAGATATGGACACCTTCAAAGATCGATGCAAAATGAGTTTTGAAATCCCTTCTCGTGGTTTGATTGGATTCCATTATCACTTTCTTATGTTGACATCTGGTCAAGGTATTCTTTCTCATGTCTTTATTGAATATCGTCCATATCTTGAGTCTTTAAAAACGATTGCACGTCCTCAAGGAGCAATGATTTCTATGTGTGCTGGAGATGCAAGCGGGTATGCATTATTCAACTTGCAAGAACGCGGACAAATGATTGTTGAGCCACAAACTAAGGTATATGAGGGGATGATTGTTGGGTTGCATTCTCGTAGCAATGATCTTGTTGTAAACGTCACCAAAGGCAAGCAATTAACAAATATGCGCGCATCCGGAAGCGATGAAAATATCATTTTAACACCACCTAAAAAAATGACTCTAGAAATTGCATTAGAAACAATTAATGATGATGAACTTGTTGAAATCACACCACAATCTATTCGCCTACGGAAAAAATACTTGACAGAAGTTGAGCGTAAAAGACAAGGTAAAGACTAATAAGGAGCGAGCCAATGAGTAACTTTCATGCAACAACAATTATTGCAGTGCGGAAAGGACGTAATGTGTGTTTGGGCGGCGATGGTCAAGTCACTCTTGGTGACTCTATCGTAAAACCAAATGCTAAAAAAATACGTATACTTTGCGATGGGAAGGTACTTGTTGGTTTTGCAGGTCGCACAGCTGATGCATTCACATTGGTCGAAAGATTTGAGCAAAAGCTTCAGAAATATCAGGGACATCTCTTGAGAAGTGCCGTAGAGTTAGCAAAAGATTGGCGATTAGATAAAGGGTTGCGTCAGTTAGAGGCCACCTTACTTGTTGCAGATATTGAAATGACTCTCATGGTAACAGGCTCAGGAGATGTTGTTGAGCCAGATGAGGGCGTGATTGCAATTGGCTCAGGAAGTGCTTATGCCCAATCAGCAGGTTTGGCCTTGTTGCGTAATACTGAACTATCATCTTTAGAAATTGCAAAAAAATCATTAGAAATTGCTTCTAAATTCTGCATATACACTAATTCAAACTTTGTATTTGAAGAATTATCTTAAGTTAAGAGAGGACCCAAAATTTATGAATGAGTCTGTTTTTTTAGCTAACAAACCTGATTTATTAATGACCCCTCAGGAAATTGTTGAATACCTTGATCGTTTTGTAATTGGACAATCGCATGCTAAGAAAAAAGTAGCGATTGCACTACGACATCGTGCATTGCGAAAATTTGTTCAAGGTTCTATCCAGCAGGAAATTACGCCTAAAAATATTCTTATGATTGGGCCCACTGGTGTTGGAAAGACCGAAATTGTTCGCCGTTTGGCGACATTTTTAGATGCTCCTTTTATTAAGGTAGAGGCTACAAAATTTACTGAAGTCGGTTATGTTGGGCGCGATGTTGAATCTATTATTCGAGATCTTATAGAAAAAACTTTTAAGGAAATGAAAGACCGAGCTCTTCTACAGGTCATGCAATCTGCAAAATCACAAGCAATAACCATTGTAGCGGAAAAATTGGCAGCCCAATTTCCAGATCTTGTTGATCTAAACGATGGAATAATTAGTGGACAATTTGATTCATATGAAATTGAGGTAGATCTTCAGCATTCGACAATGGATGTTGAAATTATGGCTCCCCCAGGAATGGAAGATACAATCGTGCAATTACATCAGGTTTTCGATTCTTTAGCTAGTGATCGTAAACGACGTAAAATTCTAACTGTAAAAGATGCTTTGAAAAATTATGAAGATGAAGAAGCCGTAAAATTACTTGATGAAGATGCAATTAAAAAAGAATGTATTCGACAAGTAGAGAATCAAGGAATAATATTTATCGATGAAATTGATAAGGTTTGCCAAAGAAATAATAGTTTTGGTGGAACTGGTGAAGTTTCGCGAGAAGGTGTTCAGCGCGATTTGTTGCCACTGATCGAGGGTTGCTCTGTAACAACTCGGTACGGCACAGTACGCACAGATCATATTCTTTTTATTACATCTGGAGCGTTTCAGTTAGCTAAACCTTCCGATTTGATTGCTGAATTACAAGGAAGATTGCCAGTGCGAGTCGAGCTTTCTGCGCTGACAGTGGAAGATTTTATTGGGATATTATCGTCTACAGACGTCTCATTGACTGCACAATATCAAGCACTTCTTGCTGTAGATGGTGTGACATTGACATTTGAAATGTCTGGTATTCGAAAAATTGCAGAAATTGCATATGAAGTGAACGAACGTCTTGAAAATATCGGGGCACGTAGATTACATACCGTTTTGGAAAGATTGTTAGAAGATGTTTCATTTCAACCGCAAAAATATCCTGTTGTCGTTGTAGATCAGGATTTTGTCGAAAAAAATCTCTCAGGACTCTTAGTTTCTCAGGATTTATATCAATACATTTTATAATGATTGTAATAGTTATTTTTGAATTGCAATTGCATTGTTAATTTCTTGAATCAATTTGGCTCGAGAGTGTGGTTGGTATTCTAATATTAATTGCGCTCCGCAGGCCTCAATCAATCTCAACTGACACATGACTCCAAAACATAACCAAGGTATGTATGCTGTGGAGATTATGTTTGCGTATTCTGTGCGATCTAGTAATGTTTCATATTCTTTAAAATAGCTCTTTAATATAACCCAATATTCTTTCTGACTCGATGTGATATGGTGATGTTTTTCAAGTTGTGCCATAAATTGTAATATTGAAAAAATTGGATGAGAGATTACGAGTTCACCAAAATCTATAAAAGTAATGATATTAGATTCATCATTAATTAAGATGTTATTATCATGAAAGTCGCATTGTACAATTGTGTCTGGAATATTAAATTGTTCTAGATTTTTCCAACATTGTTCTATTTTTCTTTGATTTTTTAAAAAAATATCCCAATCATGCTTCTCAAGCCCATCAAGTACAAAGTATTTCTCTGATGAGATAATATAGAATAAGAGGCTTTTTACATCATGGACTTGCCAGTTCGGTATGCCAAGTTTGAAAAATTCTTCATAATATATGGTTGAGTTTTTTTGCAGTTTGGAGAATTGTTCAACAGCACGGCAAATAAGTTTGATATCAAATTTTTTAAATAATATCTCGCGTAATGGACAGCCCATATCTTGCATAATAATTGAGTTAGACTTCGGATCTATTCCAAGAATGTTTGGGACTGGTTCATGTAATTTTCTAAAAAAATCAAAAATTGCACCTTCTTGATCAATTTTGGGAGGCATGCATTTAAGATATATTTTTCCAAAAGTTGTGATGTAATAGCCACAATATGACCAGGCTGAATCTTTTACAACAGTGAACGACCTATCGTTAAGCTGATATCCTTTCTCGCAAAGCAAGCTAATACACCAATCCAAAATACATGATTTATCAATTGTTGGAAAATTTTCAAAAAAAATCGAAGCCATAAGATTCGGACCCTTTGTACTGCAGTTGCTGAGTATAAGTATAGTGTTAATTAATGATTAACGCCTTGTAATGTATTGATTTTTATAAGAACTAGTGATACCTTTGGGGCGTTAGGGGCCCAATTGCTTCTAATCCACTCAAGGAGTCATGTTATGAAAAATTTCAACTTAAGCGCACTATCTTCAATTATCGGCGGTTTCTCAGTCGAATTAAAGGCTCAAGCTTATATGCTTTGCCTAGGCGATCAGCAAGAAATTACATTACCTTCCGGTGACATTGTTACAGCAACATTTGATGGAATTTTGACTCAAAATGGAATTCTTCTTCAGCATGATTCTGAAGTTTTGGGTCGTAATTCAAAGATTGCAGAAATTAAAAATAAATTCGTATTTGGACCTCAGGGGCTAAATTATCTCGAAGGCGGTATAATTTACTTAGAGAGTAGCTCTAGCACTCTTTAAAGATATGTCACTCAATGGATAGCCAATACATGGCTATCCATTGTGTTCATTAACTTGTTACAACAAAAAATCGCACTCTAAACTTCACTTGAGTCTTTGCATACAAGATTATACACTAAATCCATATTAAATTTTTTAGTGTATTTGATGAGTGATTGTATTTTTTGCAAGATCGTAGGTGGTTTATTACCATCTAAAACTGTTTGGTCAAATGAGAAATTTATAGCATTCTGGGATATTCATCCTAAAGCAAAAGTGCATATTCTTGTTATACCTAAGCACCATATACCTTCTTTTAATGACTTTACTAATGATGATCAGGTTTGGCTTGGTGAATACATGATAGCAATTAAAAGTGCTGCTGAATCTTTAGGATTAACGCATTATCAAGTCAGATTTCATAATGGAGCTGCAAGTGGGCAGGAGATTTTTCACCTACATGCACACATCTTGCAGAATTAATTAGAAAATTCAATGAATTGAGGTTTTTATGGGCGTGTCAGGTATGAGTTATGGCTCTTGGATGGTTATCGCATGCGTTGCATTAGTAATGTTCGGTCCACAAAAAATGAAGCAGATGTCAAAAGATTTAGGAGAGGCCATTGCAGCATTTAGAGAAGGCTTATCACGAACCCATTCCAACGATTAGTTGGGAGAATCATTGGAGAGAGCTCAAGATTCGGTGTGTGCGCTCAATCTTTGTACTGTTATCCTTATTTACTTTCTTTTTATTAAAATATCAAAGTATTTGGGCATGCATTTTTTATTCCCTTCGATTTTATTTTCCTGAGTTAAAGCTTGTTTCTCGAACTTTAAGCGGCCCTTTTCTTTTAACAGTAAAAATCTCATTCTTATTATCGATTATCGTGACATTTTTCTGGATCTCCCACGAAGTTTGGAGTTTTGTTCAAAGCGGATTAACAAATCAAGAAAAAAAAGCAGTTCGAAGATTGCTAAGCATCTTTTGCATATTATTTATTATGTTCCAATATATTGGAGTAGCTTGGTTAGTGCCGATAACAATGACCTTTTTCGTGGCATTTAATCAAGGTATTGTCGAGAAGAGTGTGGATATTACAGATATTGTCGAATATACACTAACTATTCAATTTGCTTTATTAATTGTTACACTTTGGCCTTTTTTATTGAAAATAGCTCTTCGTTGCGGTTGGGCTACATATATACAATTGAAAAAATTACGCCCATGGATATATGTCATGAGTTTTTTTATAGGTATGATTTTAACTCCTCCAGATGTCGTAGCTCAATTTTTGATTGCACTGCCTTTGATTGTGTTGTATGAAGGGACATTAATTTTGTAAAGAATCACTATATTGACCTGTAACAACCGTAAAGAGTTCTTTAGTGTGTCAACATATTGCGATATATTTCTAAGAAATATAATTTTAATTTATCTATAACAAGGTCATTATTATGAAAGCCTCTTCTAATGCACTAAAACAGCTGAGCAAACTCGTCACCCTTCAGCCTGATTTAAAGTTTCTAAGAATATATGTTCAAGGTGGGGGGTGCTCAGGGTTTGAATATGGTTTTGAATTGATAGCAAATCCTGAAGAAGATGACAAAATTTTTTATTCGCAAGATTGTTTCCCTGCGTTGGGGTGGATTATTGATCCAATATCTTTTGAATATTTAGATAAATCTGAATTGGATTATAAAAAAGATTTAAGTGGAGCTCGATTTATCATTAATAATCCGATTGCTGTGGGTCAGTGTGGGTGTGGTCGATCTATTAATTTAGATCTAAATGCATCTAAACGAGCTACACCTTCTGAGGTATTGCAATCTCTTATTCAAGAAAAGTATTCGAAAGCTAACGTTATATTTTGGGCTGGATCGATTGCTCGTGGAGCTGGATCTGATAGTTCCGATCTGGATTGCGTGGTGTTTTTTGAAAAAATAGATCATGCATATAGAGAGGCGATTATATATCAAGGCTGGCCTATTGATATTTTTGTGCATGATAAAGACACTTTTAGATATTTCGTCGAATCTATCGATCTTCCTTCTTATATGCCCGCACTTCCTGTAATGGTAGCTGAAGGCGTTCAAGTTTTTGGGGATATTAAAGAAGGAGATTTGATAAAAAATATGGCCAGTACTTATTTGAAGCAATTGCCAGTGTTATCTTCAATACAGATTGATATGCGGCGCTTTACATTGACAGATTTGGTCGATGATTTAAAAGAGTGCCCAGATGAATTCGAGCGCTTGGCTATTATTCAGGAGATTTATAAACAAAGTGCAGAGCTGTATTTATTGTTCAATAACCAATGGATTGGAAAGGGCAAGCAGCTTATGCGATTTCTATCAGAAAAAGACCCAGTAATAGCACGAGAGTTTTATTACGCATTCTATTCTCAGCAAACAGATCGTATTGTTGATCATGTTACGAAGATACTAAATTTATGCGGCGGGCCACTTTGGAATGGTTTTTTCTTAGAAGCTCCTGCATCATGGAAAAAAGAAAGTTAACATAATTCATTTGAAAACAACAAGATAAAGCAGGGCTATAAATTCTCGCATTTTTCTTTTTAAAAAATATGCGAAAAAGTATAAGAAAGTGATGAAAAAGAGTTGACATAAGAAATGATGCGTGTAGAATAAGCAATACTTGAGCCGCAGGAAACAACCTGAGGCGAAGAGGGAAGAGAGTTCTTGAACA
>VGTX01000037.1 GCA_016874315.1 Gammaproteobacteria bacterium
TTGCGATAGAGAAATATGAGAGCTTGTCGGGAGTTCCAATTTGTATAAATAAGACGCCAAATCGCATATTGAGTGCTATTTAAAAAATATCACTCAATACTAATCAATGAGCACCTTTCTGAATAGCATTCAGAAAGATGACTCATAAAAAAGAGCTTAGCGCGTTTTAACTAGCGCCCCTAAGACATATGAAAGGATAAGGGCAATAATCATTGCAGAGCCAAAAATTAACTGATAGTCTGCGCCTTGATAATATGGAATGCCATCAATAAATGTGGCATTACAGTGTGTCTCAAGTAGCATTGGAAGAATGCCTCCAAGAATCGATCCAATTAAAATCGTTGACATATTAGCAATTGCTACAGAAATACTAGAATTCTCAGGACCATGCATGCTTGCTGCAAGAGAATAGCACCCAACAATACCAGTATTTGTAATTCCAAATGTAAATAAACAAATAGAAAGCATATTTGATGATAAAGGTAAAAATATTGCTGGAATAATCGTTAAAAGCCCACAAATCGACGATGCTAGCATAACGCGGCGATGACCATATTTATCAGCAACAAGACCTGCAAATGGACCTCCAATTAACCAGCCAATAAATACCATGGACACAGCAAACGCAATTTGTTCACGACCAAGATGGTGAATACTTTCTAGCAAACTGACCCCAAGACCACCCTCGGTTAATACCATGAGCGGATAGTAAATGCATCCCGCATATAACGCATTAAACCAAGTTTGAGAGTTGCAGTAAATGTTTACAGTTGGCTTCGCTGCCCCTTGATTTACAGACTCTGATGAGGGTTGCGCATCACTTGGGACAATAAGGAAAATCGCCAATCCAATCATAAATAGTGCAATTGGGAATTGACCAATAACAGATTGCCATGAATGGTGTTGAATTTGTGCAGTAATTAAATTTGTTGCAATAAATCCACCGGCCATACCCATGGACTGTGTCATTCCAACAAAAAGTGAGGCATATTGCGGAATTTTCTTAGTAGCGTAGGAAATTGCTCCAACAAAACCAAAAGCTCCGAAGAATGCATAACACAAAAGGCTTAAAAGGGCCGTAGGAAATGCTGTTGCATAAGTAAAGGCTAGTGCGCACACTCCACAAGCAAGCGATGCTGAACCAATCAGAAAACGTGATGAATAAAATTTCATCAAATAACCAACAGGTATTTGTGAGGCAGTGTATGTAATAAAGTAAAATGACGAAATCCAACCAATATGCTTGATAGTGATCGAAAAGGTTTTCATTAATTGAACATCAATCAATGATGGCGAAATGCGGACAAAATAATGCATAAAGAAAAATGAGGCGAGTAAAAACCAATTTAAACTTTCACGCAGGACAGATGGAGAACTTTTCATGTAAGTATTCCAATATTTTCACGAGATATGTTGCATCATTATAATCAAACATCACTTCTTGTAAATAAATATAAGCTAATACCATATCAATTATGGTGTTAGCTATAATCCGCCCTCTTGTTCATTAAAACGCCTCGTGATAATATTGCTGGGTACTGTCTTCTTTAAGTTATACGACCCAAAAGAGTACGCTCAGTATTTAGTGGAAGGTTGGCGGAGTGGTCGATCGCACCGCACTCGAAATGCGGACTAGCCTTATAGGTTAGCGAGGGTTCGAATCCCTCACCTTCCTCCAGAATATTTTTCATATTTTAAAAATCTTTAACATACGTTATCAACGCCCTATTTTTTGCCCATTCAAATTTTTATACTGAAAAAAATCGTTTCACGCCTTCTTCCCATGGATATACCATAATATTATCAATAACTTTTTGGAAAGGATCGCGACTAAAGCATACAGACTCACAATCTCCAAAATCACGAGACAGTGTTCTCAAAGTAGATAAATGGCGTGCCTCTACCGTTGTACTGCTTTTAATCTCGATAAATAAAGTTTTTTGACCAGGCCTTTCTACAACTAAATCGATCTCTGCATCATCTTTTGTTTCTAAATAACTAAATCGATAGTTTCGATGGTAATAACTTGCAAGTTGAATACATTGATTAATAATGAAATGCTCAAAAGCCTCACCGTATGCAGATGTGCTTTCAACTAATGAAAGTTCAATTAATCCTGCTAGCGCGCGAACTACCCCTGTATCAAAAAAATAAAATTTGGGCTTTTTGCTCAGTCTTTTTCTAAAGGAATGATCGAAAGGCTGTAAATAATACCCAATAAGTGTATCCTCGAGAATCGAGAAGTAATCTTGTACCGTATAATCTGATACCCCAACATCTCGTGCAATATTTGAAATATTGATTTTCTTTCCATTTGATTGGGCTGCTACTTCTAAAAAATGTCTAAATGGATCTAAATTGCGAATATATTTTTCAGCCCAAACCTCCTCTTTGAGGTACAAGTTAACGTATGTTTCAAGAAAAAGTTGTTTATCCAGATCATGTTGTAATCCAAAAATTTTTGGTAAAAGACCATATTGTAATGCATTGTTAAGAGAAAATTCTTGCTCACACTCTAAATATGTCAACGGATACAAGTGAAAAAGAACAGCTCTTCCTGCCAACAAATTGCTACCTCCATGCCGTAATTTTTTTGCACTAGAGCCTGTTAAAATAAATATTTTGTTTGTTTTTTCAATCAGATAATGTATAACATCAAGCAGCTTGGGAATTTTTTGAATTTCATCAATAATCACATATCTTTGATTTTCTGGCAACGCACTTACAATATCGATTAATCCATCTGGATTTCTAGCAAAATAATTTTCCTTTTTAGATTCAAGCAAGTTAATCATTAGAGCATCTTTCAACCAAGGTAATGTTGTCAGCAAAGTAGTCTTACCTACTCCCCGAGCACCGAAAAGAAAAAAACTTTGCTGTTGAGTAAGTGGAAGTTGTCTGAAAAACATTTATGGCGCCATTTTTGAAATAATATATATAAATTGTACGCCTTTTTTTAAATTTCTCAATGAATTTGGCGTCATTATTCGTTTTTTCCTCATTTAGTCGCGGAACAGAGCTACAAGCTTAGTCTTTTGCGTTAATGGGCTAGCGTGTAACAAGATTTTGTAATATACGCTTTTTCGCTGTTAGGTCGTGAAAAACTCTAAAAAAACATATGAAATGGAATTAATATCATATTCCACAATGAATTAATTGAAGATAAATTATAATCGCATTGTACAGGTGGTATATGGATTATTAGACTGAGTTTTGTAATATTGCTAATCGATAGAGTCCAATTTGTTCAAAGCCAAGAGATAAATAGGCGCGCGCAGCAGCAGGGTTATCAGTAAATAAGATTGCAGCTTTAGTATGATGTTCTTTTTCTATTTTGAGCGTTTCTGCTAATAATATTCGAGCAAATTTTTGATTCCGGTATGCAGGGGGTGTATAAACAGGCCCAACTTGCACTAGTCCAGGAATACGAGCATTAAACCCACTCACTGCGACTGGATAATCATCAGAATATAAAATCCATGAGTCTTTTTTTTCTAGTCGCAATTTCCATTGCTCTTCGACCTCGTTACGAAGCGTCGCCGTTCTTGTCGCTCCAAGAGCTTCAATTTGATAATCCACCATCCATTCGATCAAAAGATGATAATCCATTAATTGTGCAGGCACGATTTTCAAGTTATCTGCTAACGGTGGATATGTAAATGATTCGAGATTCAAAGCATATAGCCCCTCACAGCGATTGCATCTAAAATCACGAGATAATAACTCAAATTTTTCCAACGTAACACGCACTTGCTCATCTGGACCAAGAATGCCGCCAATCGGCCTAGAAAATAATCCTCGGACATGCTCAAGGATGAAATTCAGTGCGATAATACTATCGCAATACATCATAATATTGCCATTCCAGTAATGAACAACTACACCAACAAGATCTGGGCTAAAAACTCCAAAATATTCTCCGGAGTAGCTTTCACCAGAATATTCGATTCCCGCAGCGTGCAGGTTACTGCACATAAACATGCAGTATTCTTGGTGCGGTGAGAGATATCTCATGCATAAATCATAATCTTCATTTTTTAGCAACCGAACGTACATCCTACAATATCCTTTTATAGCTATGCGAAGGTATGAGTATCTCTCTTTTAACTTCAGATAGGGCTCTACTCTTTTTTAACGCTCTTACGTGGATAAACAAAAGAAGCCAGAACACCTAACAGTAATAATCCACTTGTCACACTTAGCGATAGAAGGGCTGGGATTTTTACATGATATATGGAAGAGTATATAATTTTTCCACCAATAAAAATTAATATCACTGCAAGGGAATATTTTAAATAATAACAAACTTCAATAATAGATGAGAGCGCAAAATACAAAGCTCTCAATCCAAGTATCGCAAAAATATTACTCGTATAAATAATAAAGGGATCTTGTGTAATCGCAAAAACTGCAGGAATACTATCTACAACAAACATAATATCAGTCACCTCAACAAGTATCAGTGCTAAGAATAATGGAGTGATATAGAGCTCCTTTTTAGAGGATGTTGGATTTGTTTGATATACAAAAAAATGCTCATTATTTATTTTTTCTGTAATTCTTAAATGCGATCGGAGAAATTTCAGAAATTTGTTTTCATTTAAATCGACATGCCCTGATGGAATAAGAAATATTTTTAGTCCACTGATAATCATTAGAACTGCAAAAATATATAAAATCCATTCAAATCTTGAAATAAGCTGAATCCCCAATGCAATCATAATCCCTCGGAAAATAATTGCACTTAAAATACCCCAAAATAAAACACGATGTTGATATTTCGTTGGTATAGATAGATTAGTAAAAATTAAAGCAATCAAAAAGACATTGTCGAGTGATAAAGATTTTTCGACAAGATAGGCCGTCATGTATTGTGCAAAAGATTCAACTCCTTTTATGTAACCAATCCATACACCAAAACCTAATGCTATAAAGATATAAAATAGACTAAGGTATATACTTTCAAGAAAAGAAATAGGCTTTGGTTTGCGATGCAATACTCCTAAATCAAATCCAATCAAAAGACAAACGGTGCTAATAAAAAAAATCCAATGCGTAATTTCCATGATAAATCTTAAAAAATCAATATAATTAGATTATAGTGAATGCATCATATTTTTGAAAAAGTTGTTCGTTGAGCTGGTTCATCTTCAAACTGCATGTCCGATTCATTTAACGACTTTGTTTTCATGTGATTACATAGTCCGATAAAAATAGATTGTGCATTTTCTTTTGGATCTTCACTAAAGATAAGATTTTTACGTGGTTCCACATGCCCAGATTTTGTGACGTTTTGAGCAAAAACAACATAACCCGATATTTTGCCGGTGAGCTGCTCTGCTTCATAAACGGCTTGGTGTAATGAATATTTATGCGCAATTTTTCCATCACCCTCTGAAATACCATCTTGCTTATCGGCAACAACACAGTACGCTTTATAATTATTATCAATCGATCGATAGGTTTCAGCTATATTCGCATTCCATCCTAAAGTATCAGACATGGGATATGCAGGCGATCGTAAAAATTTTGGCAACCATGATAATCCCATATTCACGATCATCTCTGATAAATCAGCAAACGATCGGGAATTAAACAAATACACAAAGAGAGATGATTCATGAAAATATTTGGTCACCATCGTTGCAATTGCTCCGCCAAGTGACTCGCCATCAAGCAAAATATGATTTGCAGGAATACCTTTGGCCAGTAACCGATCGACCTGCGCAATTCCATCTGTTATCAGGTTTTGAAAAATGATGGGTGGCTGTGTGTTATATCCAACGCCCCGATAGTTGAAACTCACTACAACCATAGATGAGGAAATCGCATCTACCATATCGTCTGCAAAACGATTTTCATAAAAACTTTTCTGGCCTCGAAATTTTATTTGATAAAATAGCTCTGTTGGATTTGCTTGTGAAAGCTCTTGCGGGATAATTTCTACAGTATCTAATGTTGCATCGTCATATGTCGAGACAGTGCCAGAGAGAACATTGACAAGATATTTATCAGCAAATTCTTTTTTGCGCTCAGCAATAACTTCTAAAGAGAGTTTCTTTTTATTCAGCGATGGTAAAACGCTTCGTCCTAAGGCGCGCGATGCATAGTTTAAATAACTGGGGTGATTGATAGTATGGCGATATGGGTTTGATGCTTGGTATGTAAACATTTTAATTATAAAGATAATAAAATTACAAAACGATAGCAGTTGCAGTTTTTTTATAAATATAAGTTGCGATTTTTAATCATTCGATATTTTCGTTATATATTTTCATATCTATTACACTCGGTCTTACGCGATGCCGCTCACCGGAAAAGAAATGTTTGATGATTATCATAAAATTATTCAACTACAAAATCAGTTTTATAAAAACCTAGATATTCGTCTCATTAACTTTCAGCCTGAATTAGAAAGCCAAGAGTATTATGCACATTCCGGTCTGTTAAACGATCATCGGATTCAGTGGCGAATCGCTAAGAAAACCCCTAAAAAGGTTGGATATTTTGTTACAACCTGGAAAAGAAATGCTGAACATCTGACTACACCTTATGATGTAGAGGATGAGGTGGAGTTCTTTGTAATTAATGTAAAAGATCGCGATCAGATTGGGCAGTTTATTTTTCCAAAAAAAATTCTGATTTCCAAAAATATCATTAGCACTTCAAGTACAGAAGGAAAACGAGGAATTCGTGTCTATACACCATGGGATTTAACAGATAATCGACAAGCCCACATAACGCAATCATGGCAGATGCTATATTTTTTTGATTTTAATAAACCCCATCAAGAAAATCACTCCCGCATACAAGAAATATTGCAGCTCTAATGATTATGCAATATCTTTCACGGTATAAGGAGCGGCATGCTCCACACCCGTATACTGCTTATCATGAATTTAATTATTTTATAATTGCGGTGGGGGCGACCGATACTGTTTCGCCAATAAAGGAAAATCGAGGTCTGTCGATCCCATTAACGCTAATGTTGCTAAAAAACATATCTTGTGGTCTGGCCCATAAGTGATATCCATCATATAAAGCTTGATAAATAACCATATCTTCTAAGGTTTCGGAGTGCTTTGCTACACCAATAACCTGATACTGTTTGCCACTGTAATGTTCGTAAAGACCTAATTTTACCATTTAAACCCCCTATAAAGATTAAGAATATAACCGGTCCATTCTAATGCTATTCTCTATCAATGCCAATAGATTTTTTCTATAAAATCCTATAGCATGTACAGCATGATATTTCGATCTTATAGTGATTATTAAGTATGCAGTCGTATTTTGTAACAACAGCTTTGCCTTATGCCAATGGAGACCTACATCTTGGACATCTTGTAGAGATGATTGAAGCCGATATTTGGGTTCGAGCTCAGCGTGCATTAGGCCATGATGTTGTATTTCTTAGTGGAAATGATGCCCATGGCACCCCAATCATGTTGCATGCACGAAAAAATGGAATGCAGCCTGCTGAAGCAGTCTCTATTTTTCATCAGAAACATAAAGAAACAATCGAAAAATACGATATTTCATTTAACACTTTTGGTCGGACCGACACGCCTTTAAATCGTAAATATTGTTATGAATTTTTTGAAAAACTTCTTGCTGCCGGTGTATTTAGTGAGCAATTAATTGAGCAATTCTTCGATCCTGTTGAAAATATGTTTTTGCCCGATCGGTTTGTCAAAGGTACTTGCCCGAAATGCGGTGCACTCGATCAGTGTGGAGATCATTGTGATGCATGTGGCGCAACATACGATCCAAAAACACTCATTACCCCATATTCTGTGATTACTAAAGCTGCCCCTGTTTTAAAAACCGTCTCACATCTTTTTTTGAATCTTGATCAAGATCGTGCATGGTTGAAAGAAATTCTTCCTGGTCGCATTGATGAAAGCGTAATGGCCAAACTCTTAGAATGGTTAGATGAACCTCTGAAGCCATGGGATATTACACGCGATGAACCATATTACGGATTTGAAATTCCTGGTCGACCAAATCAGTATTTCTACGTATGGTTTGATGCACCGATTGGATACCTTTCTTTGTTTGAACAGGCTACAGGACATTCATTTGCTTCGGATGCAATGCGTGAAATGGTCCATTTTATTGGAAAAGATATTAGCTATTTCCATGCAATTTTTTGGCTCGTGCTTTTGAAGCATGCTCAATTTCCATTGCCAAAGCGGATTAATGTCCATGGCTTCCTGACCTTGTCGGGTCAGAAGATGTCTAAATCACGTGGAATTTCTTGCGATCCAAATCAACTTGTCAGTGTTATGAGCGCGGATTGTGTACGTTATGTGTTGGCAGCCAAAATGCACGGAAAAATTGAAGACATGAATTTTGATATTTCTGAAGCAGTGCAGAAAATTAACAGTGACTTAGTTGGAAAATCATTAAATATCCTTTCACGGTGTGCAAAATTATTACAAACCTATCGTCATGGAGCTTTTGAGCCAACAGCTGTGCAAGAGCGTGGATTAGATATGGAGATGGTTGCAAATATTCAATCCTTATATCACGCTCGAAGTTACGGTCAAGTGATTGCACTTGTGATGAAAGAAATGCAATCTTGCAATGAATTCCTCACAGCTGAAGCACCATGGACTGTCTTAAAAAATGACCCATCCGATCATGGGGCCTGGAAAACACTCA
>VGTX01000038.1 GCA_016874315.1 Gammaproteobacteria bacterium
TTTGAAATGGTTTTTTAGAACGCTGGCGATTACAACGCTTCCGCTGCAATTGATTGGATCGGTGGCCTGTTGGCTTATTTTTGCAGCTTTTTATTTTGTAATACCAGCAATCCAGTGGATGGCCTCGAATGCAATTATTATGACAGCAGTGTGCCTCTATGCCTTGAAGCATTATGGAGGGGTATTATATGAAAATATATCATTAAAATTCCGTGCATTGATGAATCATTTTTATGTAAAAACAGCTTTCTCGAAGGATTCTCCCAAGCCTCCTCTCACACAAACTCTTGCAACAATCATTGATTTTCATCAAAAAGTTGATCTGAGTGATTCTTTGTCCGATCGGAGTGCATCGCCAATATTATCTATTCCTTCAGAGGGTGAAACGACTCACGAGGGTTCTTTATCTCCAAGAGATTCCACGATACCGAGTCCACCTGAATCACCATTAACACTTAAGCGATACAATCCGGAGGAATTTGAAAAACACGATATATTAAATTCCACCTCAATGAAACTCAAGCCTGATTTAACAGTAGCGTTCAAGTGATATATTAGTAGGGGATAGGGATAATGTTAAATAGTGTTATAACGACGTTATTGGGGTGTCTTCGGGATTTTATTAATCCAAATACATTTTGTTCACGAAGTAAGTTTTTAGAGGGCTTTATGATTCCAGCAAGTCATGCTGCAGAGAGCACAAAGAAGCAATCAATTATTATTGCTAGAAAAGTGCAGAGCTTAATTAAAAGATAAAATTATGAGAATTCATGAGTCTTAAAATGAAAACAGCCCAGTACGGGACTGGGCTGTAAAATATGTCACTCTCGTTTAAGAAGGTGCACTAAATTCTTAGTATGCTTCTTCTGTGGAGCGTGATTCATATGAAGAATGTTGTGTTCTTGGTTCGAAAGGACGAGCTTCGCTGATACGAAGAGCGCGGCCATCGACTTTTACGCCGTCTTTTTGTAGCGCTGCTTTTTGACCTGATACAGTCTCAAAGTTAATAAAAGCAAAACCTCTGGATTTTCCAGTTTGTTTGTCTAATGGTAGAGAAACATCTGTAATATCTCCGCAAGATGCGAATTCTTGCTCAAGAGTTTCTTTTGTTGTGCGATAAGAAATGTTTCCGATGTGGATCTTATACTGTTGCTTTGTCATGAAAATAATACCTATTTATCTAATATCACGAAGACTGAGAATATCTGCGTATCATGCAGTTCTCAGTGCCAAGAACATCTTCAGGCTCGCTTCTTCTTAAAAAAGCAGAAGCATAAGCAACATTACGATGTAACTTGAACAAGATTAACAAAGCCATGCAGCAACAACTGATTGATCCAAGAAGAGGTTTCCCCATCCGATAGGTCCATCTTAGGAGATTTGAAGGACAAAAGCCAGTGTTTTGTGTGAAATAATTAATAATATAATGATTTTCATGAGTTAATTCGTGTTTTTACATCTTAGTAGACTGGCTAACTTTATTAAAGAATCAATATGTGATTCATGACTCAATCGCAATGGTGAACTGCACGCCCCTAACGGGGGCATGCTTCCCATCAAGCAACATCAATAAATTGATCTTGCTTGATTTTTTTTTTGACGGTTCATCGATCGCTGCACCCTGGACTTTGCCCAAACGAGTCTTACTTCGATCTCCTCGTCCTCTATCAGCCAGAACTTTTGGTGGAACCAACACTCCTTTTGCTGACAACTCCGTTCCAGAGTCTAAGATTAAAAAGCCGAGAGCGTGCTTGACCCGCCTCTGAAAGAAGCGGCGTTGCGCAAGCATTTTGCTCAAAATTTCTGATATGATGCATCCACACCAATCATTCATCGCTGATGGCAATGATGACGGGTCAAGAATGTGCTATGTTTAATAGCAGATATTTATCTAACGGCATGTTAATAAGGATATCACCGATCATGAAATTTATTACACAGACACAGCTCAAAGGATATAAGCCACACGCAGTTGTCTTTAAAAAAGAACAGCTCGAAGAATGCGCTAACGAGTGGCCGATTTTAAAAAAAATAAAAACAAAAGAGGCTCCAGGGCCTGGTGAGTGGAAGGTCTGGAATTGTCTGGAAACTGGAATATTTTTTGTAATGTATAATTTAGATTTAAGTGAAATAAAACATGAATCGTCATTTAAGAGAATATTTCAAGCAATCAATAACGAAGGTTGCTCTAAGATGGCCTTATTTGGAATTGATCAACTTCGACATGCACAATCTATCGCTCGAATTGGTTATGATTCTTTATTTCAGTATCAAGAATTTTTATCAGCAATTAAGAAAAACTCTTTAAAAGAATGCTGTATTATTGGTAAGGATAGATTATTCAATCAATACGTTCAGCAGGGTGTTAAGATTGGAGAGGCTATGGAGTTAACTCGCACTTTAGCAGATACTCCTCCGAATATTTGCACCCCCTCATATCTTGCGCGTGCAGCTGAAGGCTTATCAGAGAAATATCCTGAATTACAAGTCTCTGTTTTAGACAAGAAGCAAATTAAAGCATTGAAAATGAATTCGTTTTTATCTGTGTCTAAGGCATCAGCACAAGAGCCTAAATTTATCACAATCAATTACAAAGGATCGTCCAAGAAGCCCCCGATTGTTCTGATAGGTAAGGGTATTACATTTGACACAGGTGGACATTCTTTAAAGCCAGCCTCAAGTATGATGGGCATGAAATTTGACATGTCAGGTGCAGCAACTGTTTTGGGAATATTAAAACTCGCTGCTGAATTAAAGCTCGATCATAATATCATTGGTCTCATTCCAACATGTGAAAACATTCCTGGCCTTGATGCAAACAAACCAGATGATGTTGTTGTTTCGATGTCGGGGCAAACGATTGAAATTCTTAATACTGACGCAGAAGGTCGATTGATACTTTGTGATGCAATGACATATGCTGAACGATTTAATCCTCAATATGTTATTGATGTTGCTACACTCACCGGATCGTGCGTTGCCACTTTTGGATCGGTTGCAACTGGTTTAATGGGTAACGATCAGGAGCTTATTGAGATGCTTTTTTCAGCGGGCCAAGAATCAGGTGATCGTGCATGGCCTCTTCCACTATGGGATGAGTATGACGATGAGCTAAAATCCCCGGTTGCTGATATGGCAAATATTGGGCATCAACATGCTGGAGCGATTACTGCTGGATGTTTCCTTAAGCGGTTTGCAAAGAACTTTAAATGGGCGCATTTAGACATTGCAGGAACAGCATGTATTTTCCAAGGACATAAACGAGGCTCAACAGGAAGACCCATTCCATTGTTAGCTGAATTTTTGATGAATCTTGCAAAATAAAACAACGACCAGGATAAGAGAGATACAAGCATGATTATAGAAACCCATTTAAGAGCAAGACTGGCAAAATACTGTTTTTTTCTGAACATGGGTTTCTTGAGCTTAATTATGACACAAGCGGTATCTACCATATTTCATGACTTAACCTGGCAATCGATAGATATTTCAAGTTTAAGCATTTTACTTTTAAAAGAAGCTCTCCCATCCATCCCGATTATTTTAAACCTGAGTTTATGTATTGGATGGGGCCTTTGGAAAAATGAATTATATAGAAAAAAAGAAGTTTTTTCCTTATGGCTATCAGGCTGGGGCAATAATCATTCGTTCCGTTTTTTAAAAAATTCTATTGGATTAACGATTGTTATCAACACACTTATTTTGATGGTTATCATGCCAATGAGCTATCAAAATGGACCTGCAAAAGATCAGAGCTGGCTAGAGTATCTTTCGCACAACTCTTATCTCGGGCGTGTATCCATTCCACTGACTCAGCAAGACATGCTTCTTGCCGATGGTGTTGTAAATGGAGTTTTAACCCGATCGCAATTAGTTCAATTTCACAATGACAAATGGTCTGTGATTGATTCACATTCTACACGATTCCAAGATGGCATGTTATTTTTCAAAGATTCAAGAATTAAATATCCTATCGATCATGATGGGAATTTTGTCGATGCTTATCTTAAAAAAAGCCAATTAACTATTCCTAGTGAAGGTACAGCACATAAAAAGATTTTAAAAGAGCGACTTTCTTTTAAAGATTTGTATTATTCAAAAGAACCGAGACTGCAAGCAGAATTAGTTTGGAGGTTAGGCTTAATTTTTCAATCAGCGATTGTGTTAATACCATTTCGCCGAGTGACGCCTTCGGCCGATCGGACAATATACAACACACGAGAGATATACAAAATCTTATCATGGTTTAGCGCGATATTGATGGGGCTATTTTTTGTAACTAAACAGATGAATTGCGGGTGATGCAACTATGAATCTTATTGAGAAGAAATGGACTGCACAAGTTTTTAGTAGTTTTGTGATGATTAGTGCGCTTATTATCATGATGCAATTTTTTCTGCAAATCACAAGAGAACTTCGTTACTTATCGGAACATTACTCTATTTTTCAAATGACGATTGATATTTTACTCGATCAGATGCTGAGTCTTTTTGAACTTGCACCAGTAATTTTATATATTTCTAGCCTTATGACGAACGATCGATGGAAAGAATTAGGATATTTTAGAAACGCGCTTTTAGCAGGAATGACCAATAAGTCCTGGTGGCGACTAACATTCATGCAGCTGATTTGTATGATCAGCTGTTGTATGGTGTTATGGATTGGCTTGATTCCCAAAATGAGCTATCAATTGAAAGAAGCACGAATCATACATCATGGTCAAAAAAAACCATCCTTTGAAACCGATCGGCTCTATTTAATTGGGCAATCGACCATGTATATTAATCCTATTGCAGCTGAGCCACAGATATTTAATATTGAAAAGAAGCAATCTGAAAATCACGATATAGAAGAAATTAACTACTGGGAAAAAAAATACACCGACTTAAAAATAGGTGCAGATAAACTTAGCTTTAAGAAAAAAATGAGATATCTCCATGATGGTGTGACTGTCACAGATAGTCAGGACCCTCAATTACGAGCATCTGTAGCAAAAGATTATTTGTACATCATTTCCTTAGTAGCTGCAATTATTGCATCGTCGCGCGATCGTCAAAAAGATATGGTCCTCGATCGGCGAAGTGTTGCAAAAAAGCCATGGATAACTCGAATAATTACAACAATTTCGATATATTGGGGTGTAAAAATATTACCTAATGCCGCAAGATTTTTTCATACAACCCCTTTAATTATTGGATATTCCTTGATACTTCCTTTTATCATCAAGTAAAATAGCCTCAATAAGTTATATGAATTTTTATAAAAATGATTAGAGAATGCGTTGTAAAAAAATCCGCCCGCCTTTCCGACAATACTCCATGGATATACTCAAATGAGATCGTGGAAATTTCAAGCAAAGTCAATTTGGAAAAAGCATCTTATCTCAGATTCGATGCAGCAGACGGATCGAAAAGTGGGATTGCAACGTATAATAAACATTCACTAATTGCAATGCGTGTTTTATCTTGGAATATTGCTGAAGAAATCAATACAGAATGGTTTCACCAGAGACTATTATCTGCAATGGAGAAAAGAGAATTTTTCTATCCAGGTGGATGCTATCGATGGGTTTACGGTGAAGCTGACGGGTTGCCTGGGCTGGTTATCGATCGATACGATCAATTAGCCGTTGTAGAAGTGAATTCAGCGGGCATGGAAAAAATGATCGATCTTTGGAAATCAGCTTGTCTTGCCATTAAAGAGATCAAGTGCTGGATTATCAAAAGAGACTCCCAATCTCGCAATCTTGAGAAATTAGAGGTTATAGAAGAGCCTCTTGTATGGGGAGATATAACCTTTGCTAAGGCAACCCATGGAGTTGAAAATAGTGTGAAATTTTGGATTGACCCAATAGAAGGTCAAAAAACTGGCTGGTTTTACGATCAGAGAGAAAACAGAAAAGTGATTCAACGCATGGTCAAGCCTGGGATGCATGTCTGTGATTTATATACACATACTGGTGCATTTGGGCTATATGCCGCTCAAATGGGTGCTACATCGGTACTTGCGGTCGATCGTTCAGCTCATGCCCTTGAAATTGCGGCAAAAAATGCTGAACTCAATGGATTGACGAATATTTCCTTTAAGCAATCAGAAGTTTTCAATTTTCTTGAAAAGACTGATGAAGTATATGACTTACTCGTGGTCGACCCACCAGCATTTATTAAAGGAAAAAAAACATATGATGCTGGTATTATGGGATATAAAAAACTCCTCACACTCAGCTGTCAGCATGTCAAGCGTAATGGCATTTTATGTTTCACATCATGCTCTTATGGTTTAACTATGGATGATATTCACGAAGTTCTAAAAAAAGCCTTTGTTAAGTCTAGAAGAAATGGATATATTGTGGCTCGTTTAGGATTAGGACACGATCACCCCATACTCCCGCAATGCCCTGAAATGGATTATCTCAAAGGTGTGATTGTTCAATTTCTAGATTAAGATCGAATTTATAAAATTTGACTATTTAAAAATAGGATGATTTATTTAATCAATTCGTAAGCGAAAATTACGCTACTATCAATGAATATCGCATTGTAATGAGAGTTATTTAGAAAAGGAGAGGGATTATGAATCTTGCATTAAACAACAACCTCACTTCCAAAGAACTCGTTCACAATGCGTTTCAGATTTTTGATGAATTAATAGCACATATCAATATCAATCTTTCTGAAAAAATTGTTGCAATCAAAGAGCATTTATATCTTGCTTTCCTGTATTGGATGCTCGATAGATTTTCGCCTAAAAATGCTTTACTTAAGAAAAATCCATCATCCGATCGGTCGCCATTTGATTTTATTAAAGAGCTACTAACTATTCATACAGATATCATCTTAGAATTTGATATTCGCTCGGAGCATATTCATATCGATCAGGAGAAATTTGTCGATCTTTTGAAAAATTTAAAAGCCCTTGATAGATGTTATGGAAATCATTCTCGCCAATCACTCGAAATATACACAAATACATTAGAATATGGCATTGCATGGTATATCCAAAAAGGTAAAAAAATCTCTTTACCCCCTGATTCTTTTGATATGCTAGAAAAAATCCATAACTACACGAAACATATCGATTCATGTGAAAATTTTTCTATAAATATATTTTATAACAGTATGTTGCAGTTCGATCAAATGAAATGGAATGCCTCTATAAAGCTTCGTCTGTTTCAAGTTGCATGTCATGTATTACGAGATCACATTGCCAATCAAAACTGTCCGTTACAGATTCAAATTGAGAAATATGCCCTATGTCTTTCACAATGGGATTTATGTTTTACACAACATTCTAAAAAATCCGTAGACATTAATGAATTTAATGAGCAAATGATTCGATACAAAAAATTTATGACGCTGATACATCATTTAATAAAGGTATGTAGTATTGAATTAGCAGTAACTCGTCAAACATTACGCAATGAGTCTATCAGTATTTATGGAAAAGATTTATTTGAGTTACCATGCATCTTGACTCACAAAATCTACACAACTGAATGTTTTGATGGATATCGAGAAGATGTTGATGTGATATCCGAATGCATCGAAAAACGCGAAGACGGCATATTAGAAAGTATTATAAATGATAAAAAAGGGTTAGTGATTTTTTCACCCAAAAGCCATCGAAATCGTGGCAAAAATTTATTTAATATGGGATATGAACAAATTCGTAAGACCTCATCTGCTGAAGAGTTGATGGATGGGTATACACTTTGGTCTACCAGTTTGAAAAGACAACGGGAGCTTGTAGGAATTACAAGCAAACAACTTCAGAAAAAATCTGAAGAAGAAAAAAAAGATGATATCAAAACAGCATCTTCTGCTCCATCTAGTTTTTTTAAAAATATATTTTCATTTATCAAAGATATTGTATCTTGCGTAATTCAATTCTGGAGTATGACAAGCTTTTATACAAAAACAGTTACACCACTCAAACCCAAAGCAGATAAAATTGATAGTCCAGGCAGACTTGAAGAAAATATTATCCGTAAGCCCGAATTAAATGGGGTATTGGATTTTCCGATACGTCAACCTTCATCAGCATTTCATGATAAAAGTCAAAACAGACAACACAATCTCAGAGCAAACATGTATTAATTTAATATTTCATTAATACCAATCCACACAGTAATGAGCATTTTACTGTGTGGGGGCATACGGGCGCGATTAGCTTATGACTTTTTATCAGATGCTGACTGAAACTGATTCAATGATTGCATAAGCATAGCATGCTCTTTTTGAAGAGATTCTAGGCGCTCTTTATGTTCAGATACAACGTGTTCGGGTGCGCGCGCACAAAAGCTTTCATCAGAGAGTTTTAGTGCAACTGGGGCCATTTGCTCGGTGAGCTGATGACACCGTTGAAGCATCCGATCGATACGTCCATTTAAATAAGTTTGAGGAACGAGCAGTTCAATCTCACCATATTCTGTAAGTTGCGAAATTGCTGAGAGTTCTTGCGTCGCATCTGTATTATTCATGAAATTCACGCGAGCTAATCGCTCATAAATGCTCTGGAATGAGCTAAATGTACGAATGGAATGAGCTGTCATCACACCTATCGATTCTTTTGGAGGAAGGTCGAGCTGAGAGCGGAAAGTACGAATGACTCGAAGTAGCTGTAAAAACTCCTGAACATCTTCATGTC
>VGTX01000039.1 GCA_016874315.1 Gammaproteobacteria bacterium
GCATACTTGGATTAACATTTACTAATAAAGCGGCACGAGAGATGCAGCAGCGCTTAGCCCATTCACATATTGGCCATAAAAGCGCAAACATGATGACTTTCCATCGAATTGGACTAACTATTTTCCAAAAATTTTATAAAGATTTGGGATTTCGACCAGGATTTACACTGATCGATCATAATGATCGGGTGGAACTCATTCAACAGCTTCGACCTGGCTGGCCCAAAGAGAATGTGTTAAGTACAACATACGCATTATCAAGATGTAAGCAAGAATCTCATCCCCAACAAGCTGCGTTAAATGCTACCGATCGAAAATTATACGAATTGTTGATAGAGTATGATGATATTATGCTCAAACTAAATTCAATTGATATCGATGATTTAATTCTACATAGTGTAAGAATATTGCAAAATCCAGATCGACAAAAGTTTGTTTGGGATCGATTTGATTATATTTTCGTGGATGAATTTCAAGATACAAACACTATTCAATATGCTTTATTTTATGCATTACAATCACAGGAACGATTCACTCTTGTGGGTGATGACGATCAGTCTATTTATACCTGGCGAGGAGCAAATCCTCAAAATTTTGCGATCGCTCAAAAAGATTTTCCGAATTTGCAGATCATTAAGTTAGAGCAAAATTTCCGATGCAATGTAGATATTTTAAATGCCGCTAATCGATTGATTGCGAACAATTCTCATGTTTATCCCAAGAAATTATGGTCAAAAAAAGCGCCAGACCAACCATCAGTTTGGCTATTAACTGCAACATCTAAAGACCATGAAATAGAAAGCATTATCGCTGATTTTAAAACAAACAGCTCATACGGGCATACAGCAATTTTATTACGCACAAATTATCAAATGATAGAATATGAAAAAGCACTCAAAGAAGAGCGCATTGATTATGATGTCTTAGGCGGTACAGCCTTCTTTCAACGACCAGCAATTTTAGATTTAATAAGTTATTTTAGATTAATTTTAAATCCAGACGACAATCTCGCATTTAAAAGAATCATTAATATTCCAAAGCGCAATATTGGTCCTAAAAAACTTAGCCATGTTATGGAGTATTCTGCAAAATACAATACGCATTCTCTTCTTCATGCAATACAGCAATTTAGATTTCTTCATGAATGCGACGGCTCAACATCTCAAGATTTTTCAAAATTTAACAAATTAATCACTCATTATCAAAAACGATCGCAATCAGATAAAACTCTTGATTGGATTGATGATCTTCTTCTAGAAATAGACTATATGGGATGGCTTGAACAAAATAATGAACATCCTAAAGCCGCGCGCTCAGCTCAAAAAAATGTATCAGATTTTATTGCCTGGATTAAACGATCTTTTATAAAAACACCCGATCTAAAAGAGATTCTTAGAAAAATAATGCTCTCCGAACTCCTTGACCAACAAGATAAAAAAAATCAGTCTAAAATTACACTTGCAACCATTCATGCAGTAAAAGGGCTGGAATTCGATCAAGTATATATTGCTGAATGTTTGGAGCAAATTATCCCTCATAAAGAATCTGAATCAAATATTGAAGAAGAAAGAAGGCTCATGTATGTAGGAATGACTCGAGCGAAAAAAAGACTGGTTTTAAGTCATTCACAGACACACCGAGATCAGACAATAGCGCTGAGAAGTCGATTTTTGGATGAAATTGGTAATGAATTCTTACGATCGCCGCATACACACAGTACAATCTCAGACTGGTCAGAACTACAAAAACATATTCAAAAGCTATTATCATCAAACCATGGATAACGAAATTCTCCCTGAACTGGAGAATTCTCTTGATAGCGCACCTGACAAAGATAAAGTCCTTCTGGTGGCGCACAATCATCTTGCTTTGTTCGATTTTCCAAAAGATCTTTAAACCATGTGATAGATTTTTCGCCCTTCGCAACACGTAATTGCGTCCCAACCAAGTAACGCACCATATGATGTAAAAAAGCATTTGCCGTAATTTCAAAGACCAAAAATGCACCTTTTCGCTCCCATCTTGCCTGATAACAAGTTTTGATCGGAGAATGTGCTTGACATGACCCACTGCGAAAGGCACTAAAATTGTGTGTGCCTACAATATAATTTGCTAATTCTACAAGAATACGATCATCTAATTCACCAAAATAAGGCGTGACTGCTCCTGAAAAGAGCGGGTAATGCACCTTTGATTTTTTTAGATAATATCGATATGTTCTTGCAATAGCACCAAACCTCGGATGGAAAGATTCGTCTAGGAGAGTCCATGAGCGTATGACCCGAATCCAAGGTGGCAAGAAATGATTTAACCCAGTGAGCCATTTTACTGACTCACGAGTTATATGAGTTTGAAATCCAATAATTTGGCCTACAGCATGAACCCCTTTGTCAGTACGTCCCGCACAATCAATATAGTCCACCACCTGGCCTGTACATGTTTTAATCGCCTTGATAATCTCCGACTCAACAGTCACAAGTCCAGGCTGTTGCTGCCACCCAGCAGCAAATCCACCGTTGTACTCAATTAACAAGGCAACATACACGATTCATAACTCAAAGAATTAACAAGGCTTTTATTTTGTGAGAATAAAATAAAAAGTCAAGTTAATTGATTATTCATATGAATAATCTTCTGATTTTTCCATATCCTGAACTGAATCTTTTTGTTGCTTCATAACATCATCTTTTTTATCTTTCATTGATCCAGCAGGCGATGCAACCGATCCAACATCACTGACTTTCTTATAACTTACAGCAGCTGGCTTTTGACTTGAATTTGGCTGCACTGGCTTTTTCATATCACTTTTTTGTTGATCTGCATTTTGATCAGCGGAGCTATCTGAGTCAGATGTACGAGCCATTGCCGCCGAACCTTTCTGAGGAGTTGCTGCAGATTTTGAAGACATACCATTTTGACTAGGAGCAGCATGCGAGTGTATATATCCTACTGATTGCATAGAAGATTGAGCCGAAGATGCTTTAGAATATGCTACTTTTTCTGATTTAGGCGCAGCTTTATCTGCCATCTTCATATCTTGCTTAGAATTACCCATAGGTTGTTTTGCATTTTTATCAGCAGGCTGTTCCATTTTAGATTTGGATTGATCATCATTTTTTGAATCATTCCAATAATCTTGAAAGCTTTTGCATCCAGTTAATGCAACACAAGAAACAAGGAGACTCCATTTCATCATATTTTTCATAATTTATATCCTCTTTTACCATAAATACAACATATAAGTGTCTTTAAAATATTAGATGAAAAATATGAAAATATCTTTTCTAGTTCATCGACAAAACACCTTTAAATAAAGATGATTTATATAACTGAACTCATGTCATACACTAAGTTATGTCATGAGTTCTATTTTTTTAATACATTGATTTTTTATCTGATTTGTTAGCATCAGCTTGATTTTTTTGCATGTTCATATCTTTTTGCATGTTTTTGTTATCTTGTTTCGATTTTTCTTGTTGAGCAGGCTGCTCCATATTAGAATCTTTATTGTCATTCTTCATATCTGTCCAATAATCCTGTAAACTTTTACATCCAGCCAACAGAGTACAGCATGCAATTAATGTCATTGTTGCAATTTTTTTCATAATCAATACCTTATTTATTTGTTGAGGTCATTTTAATGATAGTTAACCTTTCAGAAAAAATAGTTTCTATTGCACTGTTTAATCCTGAAATACCAGGAAATACAGGAAATATTATTCGCTTATGTGCATGTATCTCAGCAGAGTTACATATAGTATATCCGATTGGATTTAGTTTTGATGACAAGCACTTACGACGTGCCGGCTTAGACTATCACGATCTCGCAAATATTATTCATCATCAAGATGCAGAATCTTTTTGGCACTTCATGCAAGGCCGCCGAGTGATTGGACTTACAACAAAGGCTGAAACATCTCTCTGGAATTTCTCATTTCAAAAGGGTGATGTTCTCTTATTTGGACCTGAAACTAAGGGTTTATCTCCTGATGCGATAGAAAAAACAAATGCAACTGTACGGATACCGATGAATTCCGTCACGCGCTCACTCAACCTCTCCAACTCAGCTGCTGTGGCTGGATACGAAGCTATTCGTCAAATTATGAATGTTGAAGGATAAAATGATATGGTTTTTAGATCTAATGAATGATCATTTTTTCTTATTTCGAAATACAGACCACTGAGACCGGTATGCGCAGTATGTCCCACAGTCCCAATTAATTCTTGATCAGAGACATTATCTCCAACATTGCATAAAATTTTTGAGCAATTTGCATAGACTGTTGAATACCCTTGATCATGCTCAATAATAAGCGTCAAGCCTAATCCACGAAGATTATCTGCAAATTTTACTCTGCCAGAGCGAATTGCATATATATCTTCACCATCTTTGGCCGCAATAATAAACAAACCAGAGACCTCTGAAAAATCTCGAGACAATAATCCACTTATAGGCTCATGAAATAAAATAGAATCTGATGAGCACTGTTTAATATTTGTTGTATGTTTTTGCTCAGTGATTACCCAAACTCTTTCAAGAAGATGCTTAAATTGCTCAAGACGATCGATATATGCTTTCATCTTAATCAATTGCTCAGTTAGCATTGCCCTAATTTCAAATAACTCAATATCCTGATAGTGTATTTCGATGTTATTTTCATCTTTTTCTGCTAATGCAGCCTCTACTTTTTTAACACTTTCTTGCATTTCTTGGTTTGATTTTTTTAGAACTTGTTTTTCAAAGTAATATTGCTTTCTTATAGAGTCCTCATCATTGGATTTCGAAAAATGTAGCGATTCTTGCAAATCAGCTGAATGCAGTAATGCTATAACCATGAAAGCATTTATTATCCTGTAATATCTCGGTATTTTCATATAGCCATCCAGTTTTTTTTTCGATTATCTTTGGTATCTTAAAATACCAGTTGATTTTATTAATATCTCTCTGTCACAATGAATATCATTGGTATTCGAGCTATTGCATGTCGCCTATTCCTTTTGATATACAATCAATCCATCCACAGCCCGTGACTGTAGAAGTCTACACTAAAAAATATTGCCCTTACTGTGATCGTGCTCTTGAATTGATTCAATCTAAACATGCTGATATTGTTGTTATTGATTTAGGTATATATCCAGAACGTATTCCTGAGATGATGCAACGCACTCATGGCAAGCGCACGGTGCCACAAATATTTGTCAACAATCACTATATTGGTGGCTGTGATGATTTATATCGCATGCAAGCGCTTGGTCAATTAGATTCATTTTTCCAATAAATTGTTACAGGAGTTTATGTCATGTCCGATGAAAAAAAACCTCAATTTTCGATTCAACGCATTTATGTAAAAGATGTCTCTTTCGAGAGCCCAAACTCTCCTTCCATTTTTAAAGATTGGGCAAAAGCTGCGCCAGATCTTGCTGTAGATCTGAACACTCAGCATAATCACCTTGAAGAAGAGTTCTGGGAAGCATCTATCACTATTAAAGCCACTGTTAAATCTAACGATCAAGTCGCATTTATGTGTGAAGTTCAACAAGCTGGTATTTTTACCTTGCAAAATATCCCTGAAAAAGAAATCAATCAACTTTTAGAAACAATTGCAATTGAAGCAATTTATCCATTTGCACGCGAAGTTATCTCAGATTTAGTCACTAAAGCAGGATTCCCTCAATTACTTCTTGCTCCTATCAATTTTGATGCTTTTTACAAAGAAAAGCTTAAGCAGCAACAAAAGTAAGTCTTTTTTTAAATATGAGTGGGGTATCTACCCCACTCTTTTATACTCTGCTCTCATTCAAGATCTATATCCAGTCTATAATTAAAACAGAACAACTGTAACTTATATTTGGCGGATATCTTATGTTATTGTTCTCAATAATTTTTTTACTTTCACCTGTTTCTGCATTACCATTATCTGAAATTGAAAATTTCACCCAAGTATATGAAACTGTCAAAGACATTTATGTTGATGATATTGATGAAAGAACTTTAATGGACTATGCCATAGAAGGATTAATTAGTCGATTGGATCCTCATTCAGATTATCTAAAAAAGACCGAACTTACCGCCCTTGAAGAGTCAACTGAGGGGCAATTTGCAGGTATTGGGGTAGAGCTGTCTGCACGTGATGGTTTATTAGAAATTATGAGTGTCGCCCCAGGATCGCCTGCTGCACGGGCCAATATTCAACCGAAAGATCTCGTACTCATGATAGATCAAAAGATCACACAAGGATTATCCCTGAAGGAATCAATCAAGCTTATACGTGGCGAAGCAGGATCGAATTTAACTCTTACAATCATTTCCGATCAAAATACCCACCCCAAAGAAATTGTGTTACAAAGGGAATATATCAAAAATCCCAGCATCCAGTCTGATTTTTTAGATAATAAATGGGGATATATTCGGATCGGGCTATTTAATGAAGAAACAATTCATGATTTTCATAATGCACTTGATCGATTAATATCACACTGTGAACTTTCGGGTATTATTCTTGATTTACGTCAAAATCCAGGAGGCCTTCTTCGTAGCGCCGCGCAAGTAGCAAACACGTTTTTGAATAGTGAGAATGCAAGATACGATGGGCAAATCGTGACAGCTCGCGGTAGGCATCAGAATCTATTCATAGAAGAATGTATTACAGGGACGGATATTACGCAAGGCTTGCCCCTTGTGGTGCTTGTTGATCGCGGATCGGCATCTGCCTCTGAAATTGTTGCAGGGGCATTGCAAGATCATAAACGTGCAATTGTAATTGGTGAGCAAACCTTTGGGAAAGGTTCTGTTCAAATTGTGTTGCCAATTAATGAAAATGCTTTAAAAATCACATGCTCTCGATACTTCACTCCCTCAGGAAAAAGTATTCAAGCTATTGGAATTACTCCCGATATTGCACTTTCTCCTACGATAGAAGAGCATGAATCAAAAGCACATAATATTCATATTACTGAAGCAAGTCTTAATCGGCATCTTAATAACAACAATCATGCAGCACATGCAGCGCAGGAAGCTCATGACGCAAGATTAGAAAACGATCTCATTCTCAGAGAGGGCGTGCGTATTTTAACTGCTTTATCGATCCAAAAATCAAAAAACTCGTAAATCTGAGGATAATTGCGAGACACCTTTAATTAGATTCTTTTTTATTAAAAAATCTGCTAAAGAATCAATGAAAACAATCGGTCCGGCCAAATAAAAATTAGTCTCATTGCTGAATAGATTTTTATTTTCCTCCAGAGCCTTATATAAGTCACTGTCAGAATTATTATCAAATAATGTGCAAATCACAGTATCGCGATGCATTTCTTTTGGCATCAAAAGTAAATCTCGCGCATCCATCATACTCCAATATAATCTTAATTTTCGATCGGGATATTGTTTTAATAAGCTTAAAAATGGAGTAATACCGGTACCTCCTGCACATAATATATATTCTTTTGAATAATCGAGTGCAGTCATAGCCCCCTTAGGTGGTGAAAAATAAATTTTCTGGCCAATCTTAGAGGGGATAGGATGTCTTAAATAAAACTCAACAAAAGGAAGGTCTGATGGGGGGGTCGCATAAGAATATGTTGCAAATGGTTTCGGATCATGAGGATGAAGATATAACGAAACATACTGACCTGCATAAAACGAATATGCTGATGTCAGTACACATTGTACTCGATATAACCTTTCATATAATTGCTCACATTGTGATACGTAACCTTCTGACAACATTATTATATACTCTAATTGTTACTGACGTTTCATTGACTCAAAAAATTCTTCATTAGTTTTTGTCATTTTTAATCGCTCAATCAAGAATTCATTTGCAGCCAAGTCATCCATCGGATACATAATTTTCCTTAAAATCCATATCTTGTGGAGCTCTTCCGGACTCATAATAAGCTCTTCTCTTCTAGTTCCTGAAGCATTAATCTTCACTGCAGGATAATTCCGTTTCTCTGCCATACGTCTATCGAGATGAAGCTCCATGTTACCTGTTCCTTTAAACTCTTCATAGATAACATCATCCATTTTAGAGCCCGTATCAATTAATGTAGAGGCAATAATTGTTAAAGATCCACCCTCTTCAAGATTGCGAGCAGCACCGAAGAATTTCTTAGGCTTTTGCAGTGCATTTGCATCAATACCGCCAGTCAAAACTTTTCCAGAGTGAGGAATGACGGCGTTATATGCACGCGCAAGTCTCGTCATGGAGTCAAGCAAAATAACTACATCTTTTTTAGATTCAACAAGTCTTTTGGCTTTTTCAATAACCATTTCAGCAACTTGCACATGCCTCGTCGCTGGCTCATCAAATGTCGATGCAATAACTTCGCCACGTACTGAGCGAATCATTTCAGTAACCTCTTCAGGACGCTCATCAATCAACAACACCATAAGAATGCAATCAG
>VGTX01000040.1 GCA_016874315.1 Gammaproteobacteria bacterium
CAAAGTTAATGAATCGAGAGAGATTCGGTAAAATTATACATTTTCATTATAACTGGATGAAAGACGCGAGATAACCATTGTACAGGAGAGATTGCCAAACATATTGATGGCAGTGCGCACCATATCGAGAAATCTATCAAATCCAATGAGCAGTGCAAGCGAAGCTTCCGGAATGCCTAATGCAGCGAGAACCAGCATCAAAGCAACTAAACAGCCTGAAGGCACACCAGCAATCCCGAGTGAAGTAAACCAGGATAATATAAATACATAGAGTTGCAGCTCAAGTGTTGCTGGAAGTCCTGCAACATATGATAGATAAAGAGCCCCGAGTGTAACAAACATTGTTGTTCCGGCCATATTCACAGTGATACCAAGCGGCATAAGAAAGCGCGTTAAATCTGATGACACATGACAATCATTTTCCAACACGTCTAAAGCCACTGGCAAAGCTACAACAGAAGAGCTGGTTGAAAAAGCGGAAACAAGAGCTGGATAAATCTTTTGGAAAAACTCACCGACTGCAAAAGGAAGGAATCTTTTTGCAACGATTGTCAGTATCGTGACATAGGACAATACAACAGTAGCAAACATCATGATAAATGCGCTCAATGAATATATTGTATGCCAATTCATTTTTAATCCTGCATCCAATATCAGAGCAAATACTCCGATAGGCATTGCCTTCATCACAATGCGCACCATTTGCATAATGGCTTCGAGCAACAGGCTCAAACCAGATAAAAGAGGCGCTTCTGAACGTTGAGATTTTTTTAAAACGTATCCCAAGCAAGAACCAAAGAATAAGCCAAAAACAACGAGACCAACCATATCGAGCTCAACAAGAGCTTTAAAAATATTACGGGGGAAAAGCTTAAGCAACTGTGAACCAGAGGATACAGTAGAATGAGCGATATGATGGACACTTGCATCATGAATAGAGTTTTGTGCAGGCAAAAGAATGGGCGCAGCGACTGTAAAAACAGAAAAAGCAAGGGCTGCTGCAAAAAATGTATTGAGCATAAAAATAACAATGACACGAGGAGCAAGGTCGGCCACATCATCACGGAGCGAAAGTTTTAAAGCTCCTGTAATAATCGACACCACGATCAGAGGAGCAACCCCCATCATAAGTGCATTTAAGAACAGCTGCCCACCAAGTTGTGCAAAATTCTGTACTATAGAAACAAGCTGTTTGTCCTGGTAAGACAAAATCACAACTAAAAGAGTCGCTAATCCAATAGCATAAAGAAGATCTTTAGTCTTCATAAAGAGATCCTTTCAAATAAGAAATCGATTGTATATTGTATAAAACTCTCATCCTTATGACAACAAAATATCCTCAAATAGCCGCAAACTCAAAGACCTATGCACAATATTACTATCTATCTATAATTTATAATGCAAATTATGGAATGCTCAACATAATATGACATTAACACACAATCTGATTGGATCGTTACCACCCCCTCTTCTTATTGACCATCGTCTCCTCAGCTCTGAAAATCAACACAACTTAATAGCCGGAATGTCTCACTTGAATTGGTCGTATGAGATGATGATTGCGGCCTGCTCACCACTGACACAAGAACAATCAGAAGATTTGTTAACTGAATCGATGAACCGACTCATTACAAATTATCTTGATGATTCGAGCAAAATATCGATGTCTAAGGTCTTGGAGTCTTTATACAAAATCACAGGTCATCAACGAAATATCAACAACCAACTGAAGACAATTGAAGCGTGTTTTGAGCTATGCACAGTATTGCAGTATTATGCAGAAAACTATTCCATAGAGTATTATATGAGCTTAAACAACACTCTCAGAAATATACGAAATGGCATTGATTGGATGATTGAATCAAATGAAATCACAGAGTTAAATATTGGTACTGTTTTAAATGTGATCTCACAATATTCAGATGCAATTCAGAAAGAGAGAGAATATCACGATCCGCAGTTAATAGAACGATTCATTCAAAAAATACAACTCAAATATCCAAAGATAGATCAATGTGAAGAAATCGAGCCTTTTAGGCAGTACTTAATTTCTGAGCCAAAACCAGTTGTACGATCGTTATTACGCAGGCAAAGAAATCAAACAAATCATAATCAACCTGGCAATCTTCCATAAAACCAATTACTCCACTTTGAGTTTCCGCACAACTGAATTCAAATCTTCAGGCATATAAGTTTGTGAGTAAATGATTAGCTTTGAGGGTGGTTGATTGGAGAACTCCACCTCAATGTCTTTGCAAAAAGCATTATACAGATCGAGCGAATTAGGCATTGAGAATATTATTCGTTTCACTTCAGTAAATAATCGTTTTTTCTGCTGAGTAGAGTCTGAATTGAAATCACAGGCAAGAATTTCCGTTAAATGCTCGATAATATGTTGCATATTTATATGCTGTAAGGATTGCGCTGCGATCAGGGAAATAAAAGAAGGAAGTCGCATCGAAGCCGCAATATCTATAATCTGATGAAGAGTCATGATGTTTTGATAAAAAAGATCTTGTGTTTTATTCAAAGCACCATTTTCATTAATAAGCATTTTTACTTGATTGTATATTGGCTGAATATTCACTTCGAGAGATAAGTGCTCTAGGTCACGATATTTTTTCAGAAGCTGCAGTTCTAGTTCATAATCCCCACTGATTTGACACCCCTGTTTTTCTAAATGAATACATCTATCCAGAAGAGATAACAAATTATTCTGAGCGATACGATGAAGTGATAGCTGAGCAAGTTTTTGAGGCATCTTCAAAGATAAAGGCCAAGAACCTGCGATCGAAAGAATCAACGAATTGGACTCTATACATGCCAGATCGAGATTAAGCCTATCACAACTCATAATGGTACATAATTGCATATGAGAGCCTGGTCGTAATGGACTCTGTAATTTTGACAATTTAACAAATTCAATCACCTCTATTTTTTCAGGCAATTTTGGCAATACTTCAAGACTGGAAAGATTTGTTAAAACCAGACGACGCAAAGACGCAGGAAAGGATTCGGGCATAATATACACCCACAAATTAGTAAAAGAGCTTATTGGGCAGTCCCATATATATTCAAATATTCGAAGCCCTTCTGGCAAAGGCACGCTAAACACGATATCGGAATTTTTAATTTTGATTTCTTCCGCAGATTTTGGCAAATGCGAAAAAACCATAGATTGAATGAGTCCAGCACGAATATTAGTCAAATGCAAAACAGTTAAATACGGCGGCCATGCAAATGGTTCTAAATATGTTGCAGAGGGATGGCTGTAATTTGCAATAGTTAATTGAGTGAGCTTAAAACAATCTGCAAAAAATGGGATTACTTGGGGCTCAACAGTATCGATAGTCAGGGCACGCGTATATTTTGGTATAGGAACTTTTTGTTGCACTAACAAAGTGTTTGTAACAACGGCGATATTATCATACTCCTTTTGAAATCCATGGAGAATGTATAAGATTTTTAAAGAGAACAGATCGATAGCTTCAAGCCAGTCTCTGCGACGATATTTAAAATAAAAACTCTTAAAAATCTGAGAATACAGATCATCAAGAGTGACAAACATAAGTATTCTTACAGATCGGGTCAACGTATTTAGTACGCCGCTTGGATTATTTTGAAAATACGCATCGATCGGATACGAAACACGTTGTTTAAAAGAAGACATTGCCTCAATCAATCGTGAAAAAGTAACTCGATCGTTTGTTGTGCTGCGTTTTTGTATTAAATCAGACAGATGATTGGAGTCAATGTCATATTGAATATAAGGTCTATTTAACAACTCTTGTGTGAGTTGTTTCTGCACAGCTTCGATTCGTACAGTAATGTGCTGCTCGGCATATCGATTAGCAAAAATGCTATACTCATTAATGCGCTCTTTTATTGAATATGTTTGATAGAGCAAAAGATATTGAGCCACAGAAGTTGAATAGCCACTTAATTCACACTCTTGATCGTGTTCTGGGCATAAGATCAAATAATCTAAGGCCTCTAAGCGAGCTCTGTCATCATCGAACAGCCCAGGCATTGTCGCATGCTCCCATAGGTCATGAGAACACAAAAGCTCAACAACATCTTGATATGTAACTTTATCAAGCTTCGATAGAGTATTGTATGTTAATCGATGTACGATTTTCCAATCAACATTTTGTTCATGCTCGATAATAGCATCAACGCTTCTCCATGTTTGCTTCATACCAATTGAACGTAATAACTCATAAATATATCGAATAACTGCATGACCATGCTCTACCTCTATTTCTGCGTCCTGAACTGAATGTTTGAAGGAAAATTCGGCATACTTCAACATAATAACGAATATTGCAGCATCTATTTGTTCTTTCATGTTTTTTTTGGATTTGAGTACATATAACCAAGCTTCAAGTTCTATCAAACCTCGAAAAGGCTGGTTAATACAGCCTTTAGAGGAATATGGTGTAGATATGGTGTCAAATAATTCAAAATAATTGGTATTTTCCGATGCATAATCAAGAAGCTCATCGCATATTTCCAATATAATTTTTGAAGATGAAAAATGATGGCTATGACTAAGATTGGAGGCAATACGCGAAAACATTTCTCTCAACGCGGGCATGCGATGCTGAGTCGACAGGTTTTTTAGTCTTAGTGTTAAATCATAGGATTTTTGACGAATCCAATCCTCAGGATGTTCTATTCCTTGGTGATTACAATCGACTTCTTCACTGAATTTTCTTGCAAGCATGACTACAGGATAGAACAGTACACGATCAATATAATATGAAAAAATATCGATACTTAATGTCCGATTCATTTTTTCGAAAAAAACTCCACAAAGATAATTTGTCACAAGAAATAATAAATCGAGTTCTAGCATCAGATAATTAATCATCACTATGAAAAGTGTGAGCTCCTTTAAGAAAGCGAATAGCAACATCATGATAGCAGTCATTATTCGAAATATAACTTTAATGGACTCTAGAATGGTATCATGATAAATATTTAATACTGTATTTATTTTATTGTTTTTAAACATAACTAATGACTGAGACAAAATGAAAATCCGATAAAAAGATTGCATATATGCATATAAATAATTCCGGATATCTTAACATATTTTATAAAAATCATATATCTATTGATGATAGAATATCCATACACTAACACTGAGCCATGATAGAATCTTTACACTTATGAGGCATGATAAATCGGCCGTGATATTGAAAAAGGAGATAATATGTCAACGATAAGCTATGAAGATTTTGACCGTGTAAATTTACGCTCAGGTGAAATCGTAAAAGTTGAGGAGTTTCTCAAAGCGAAAAAGCCAGCATTTAAGATATGGGCAGATTTTGGACCTGAGATTGGCATTCTGCAAACATCAGCGCAAGTCACTATTCATTATACAAAAGAGAGCCTTATTGGCCGTCAAATTGTAGGGTGTGTGAATTTAGGCGAGAAAAATATCGCTGGATTTATCTCTCAGTTTTTATTGTTAGGATTTCCCGATGAGAATAATGCTGTTTGTTTATTGACCACCAAACCCAAAGTGCCTAATGGACAAAAATTGTTTTGATATCAAACAGTTGCTGGACGTTGAATCTTGATACACAACCTCAAAGTTCATGTGATATAATAGCATCATCAAATAGTCATGAGTTCCTTTAACATTCAAAATGATTACATACTCTGAAACAGTACACTATATTTATAATCTTCTAAAAAAACCAATCGAGTTACAGAAATTTGATTGGTCTGAATTTCAACAATTTCATGCTCAAATCCGGCGTGACCCTCTTTTTTTCAAGCTCATAGAAACATACCCACCTTTTGGAGGGAAATTTGAAGAAATTTGCCACAGAACAGTCAGTCACAGACGGCACATGCTTGCCCGTCAAGGCAAAAATATTGAGCAAATGATGAATGTGCACAATATTACATTTAACACATACCGAAAAAAAACAAAACAATGGTTAAAACAGGCATATGCTGTGCAAATGGAGTCTCCAATTTCACTTGATGTTCTTGAAAATTTCTTCTTAGAAATGATTCAATCTGAAGACGCAAAGACATTACTAATCTCGCGGTATAAAGAAACTTCAATTCAAAAAGTTATTCAAAATCTCAAAGAGTACATTGATTTTATTTTTGCATCTTTTCGCAAAAGTGCAACCTTTGGGTATTATGAGTTGCATTGCATACATCACTGGTGCTATGAGTCCGAAAATACAGAAATCCTACAAGATAGGGTACGCATTACACTTTCTGCCTTAGATGATTCTTTAAGAGCCTATGAGGGCGAAAAGGATAAATTTGTCAAAGAAAAAGATTACTCTTGCCTGGAGGGACTCGAGCTTCGCTTACTCGACGTTTTTACTCCGTTTAGAGTAGAATGCGAACTCAAAAATAATGGTATTGAAACAGAACCTCCCTCTATTGGCGACCGAATGTTAAATGAATTAACAGAATCTTTCCTCATAAAGGACGATCATCGCATTATGCCTTCTATAAAGGTGTATAGTGCTTATTGCCAAGCAGCAGGATTAAGAATTGAGAACACCTCATCTCAATCTTGGAAACTGAAGTATCCTATTGAATCTGAAGAAATTCGTGCATTTTTTAAAAAGTATTGCACGACGCTTCATGAGCATATCACTGAATATTGCCTAACTCATCAGCACCGAAGACATCCATCAAATGGTCTAGAGCGTATTTTGGTGCAATATTGTCATCAAACACATGACAATTCCTTACCCCCCCCGTCTCTTGATGAACTCATGCAAGCAATTGAAAAGAATTTTTATACCCTGCTTGTACAAATAGAGCAACTCTCAGATGACAGTGATACATTAAACTACCCATTTGACTCTTCAGTTCACGTTTTTTTAGAAAGCACAAATATCAACTCTCTATTTGAATTAATACAATCTTCTCAAACAAAAATTATCCAACCCGAACATTCTGTAGAACGAAGCATACTCATCCATAAAATGTCCCAACTTCTTCGAATTTCACATGAGCATTTAAAACTTTTATGTTGTTTAATTGGACAATCACCATCACTTTCATGGGAAGATGAGTTCAGTTTTGGACTGTCAGTTTTAAAAGCAATGTCTTTGGAGCATATTTTATTTGACGATCAATCAATCTCTCCTTGCGATCCAAACGAATATTGCGAACTTGTTGTCCATGCACTCGATCAAGATTTAGAAAATACATTTATTACGGATGTCTCTGATTACCCAATAATTAAAAATTGGGTTATAAGAAACGTGCGGAAAATACGTAATGCACCTGAGCATTATTCACTTTTATGCTCTGATGCGGTTCTTGCTGAGCTAGTCGATGGAATGCCTATAGAGTATTGCATTTTACAATCAATTGGTGCCGCTGCAGCACAATATGGTTACGCTCTTACACTCAAAAAAATAATATATATCAGTTATGCTAATCGATATGCATTTGAGATTGATTTAAATTATTTTTTAAAACAAGGCATCATTGCAGGGCAAGCGGCAATCGTACAACTTCTCCTTGATGAATTACCAGGTCAGCTCCAACCATCCGAATTAGACGCACTGACTCTTGCTGCAGAGGCAGGTCACTGTGCCGTATTAAATGTTTTATTGAATCATAAGAATATGCATACAGCTAGAGTGGCTAATATGGAGTCTGCACGCCCAGCGGCTGCAATTGCTGTCAATCTACATAATCTTGACATGTTATCGCTGCTCATGTCTCATGCAAAAATGCAACTCTATATAAATGATATTAATGCTGCTGGATTTGGTCTTGCAAATGTTATTATTTATTACAACAACATCCCCGCGATGGAGATATTTGTTAAAAATAAATATGTTAGACCGAATCTTCTAAATATATATGGTGATACAACGTATATGGCCGCCGCAGAGGCCAATCGATTAGAAATACTTGCGCTCTTGATGAAGCACACCTGGCCATGTCCTACAGTGTTAGATCAGGTTTGCGATCAACTGGTAGAGCATGGATTAACTTCAAATAACAAAGCTAATTACAATCGAAGACTTTGCAACCTGATACAGGCATTGCCTATTAACCCTCAGCTTAATATACTGAAAAATCTACAAAAATCCTGTCGCTCTTTTTACAAATCTTCTGGCTTTTCATTGAGATGGCTATTCAATATATTTGGGCGAGTTGA
>VGTX01000041.1 GCA_016874315.1 Gammaproteobacteria bacterium
TTGCTTCACAAAGGGTGCCAAGTACTCTTTCTTCGATTCCACTAAAGAAATGGCTTATATCGGATTGTCTCGTGAAGAGCGTGCAAATGGAAAAGCTGCAATTGATGGTATCGCTTCTCGTCTTGGAAAGTCAGGTGGAAGCTTTATTCTTATGGGGCTATTTGCAATCTTTGGGAACGATATTATGTTAACTATCCCTTATCTTTTTGTTATTGTTGCAATTATGACTGTTTTATGGATTATCGCTGTTTTACGTTTTGGCCCACATGTCGATGGCCATCAAAAAAAAGTGCATAATTAATCCCTATATATTAAAGTTATAAAGATAAGGATCGTTAATTCAAGCAAAAGGAGTGCAGATATGAAGATGTTAAAGGACTTAAGTTTTTGTCATGGCGGAGGGAGTGGTGGTCAAACTCAAAATGAACAATATGTTGTTCGTCAAAAATTCTCCTTCCCTTTATTTTTAATGATTGCAAGTATGTTGCTTGCTGTTCCGCTTTGTGTTAGTCGCTCCAATGCTGCATCTCAGAGACCATATCATGATCGCAATATGGACTATTAATAAAATTACCGATATTATACACGTTAGTTTTGCCTGACCGTCTTTATGCAAACTAACGTGTAATTTTTTTCATCAACCTGTTCAAATAGTTTTAAATTCTGTGTATCATCTGTGAACCATCAGCGTATGTGTTGGATAAAAATTTCAGATGACATTCTATCGATTATATAAATTCTTCTCGAATTTCTCGTCAAAAAATTCTCAATGGGTTTCATTTGTCTTATTCTTCGCATTATTTTTTTTCTCGGCATTGGTGTATAACTTATTATCGCCGCTTAAGAGAACGATTATTATGTATATTCCAGGGGCTGGGTCTGAAGCGCTTATGTATCTGAAGCCCTTGTTTATCACGCCAATATCGCTCATTCTGACATATTTATACTTAAATCTCTCTTCTACTTATTCTCAACGTATTGTATTTAGGATTTTTATTGCGGTTTTTGGTGTCTATTTTATAAGCTATACCGTATTATTCGCACCATATAGAGAGTATTTCGCGTTACATGGTTTGGCCGATCTGTTAGAAAAAGCATTTTCAACGCATTTGCGATTTCATGTCATTATTCCTCTCGTGCGTTACTGGATGGATACTCTTTTCTATGTCATGGCTGAGCTTTGGGGTAGTACCATGGTCTCGCTTTTAATATGGGGTGCCGTGAATCAAAGCATGACGATTTCTGCTGCAAAAAATCAATATGTTTTTTTTACCCTCGGTGTGAATACTTCTGCAATCGTGGCAGGGGCGCTCTCGGTTCTCTTTGGTTCGTGGTGCCACGGCTCCGATGAAAGCCACTGGATACAGTTTACTCACATCACGATGTTTGTAGTCTGTTGCTTTTTAATATTGACTCTTGTGCTGTATGAGTTTCTTTCCAATAAAAAATGGATTATTACACAAGAAGAACTGCCTTCACATAAATCACTTTCTGCAGAAAGGCCTAAATATACGCTCGTACAGGCTATAAAACATGTATATCAGCACCCAAGGCTATTAGCTATTGCTGTGATTGTGTTGTCATATAACACGCTATATACATTGTCAGATTTTATATTTTCTAGCCGCGTTGAAATGTTCTTTGGTGCGCATGAAAAGATACATTCTAATAGCTTTTTAGCTAAAGTCTCTTTGGCTACAGGGTGTTTTGCAATTGTACTTGCATTGATTGTATACCCTATTGTCATGCGAAAAGGTGGATGGAAATATACGGCATTATTGACGCCATTTATTTTTGTTGGCTCAGCCATCGTATTTTACTTAATGCAGTCTTTCGAGTTGTATCATTTTGCATTTGCAATATATGTCGGAGGCTCTTCGACCATAACCTTGATGACAGGTGCAATTCATATTGCGCTTCTTCGTGCTGCAAAATACTCAGTTTTCGATGCCACAAAAGAACAGGCCTATGTAGGCTTGCCTCTGTCCGATCAGATTAACGGTAAAGCTGTGATTGATGCAATAGGCTCACGCTTTGGAAAATCATTAGGAAGCTACATCATTTTTATTCTGTTTAGTATCTTTGGGAGTCAGGTGAGTAGTATTTTTCCATATGTTATACTCAGTGGAGTGCTGATGGTTCTTTATTGGATTCATTCCATCCTTGTGCTCGATCGGGCTTGCCACTCGAATGTCAATCAAATGGATAATGCACAACATCTTGTTGCTGTGCATTCATAAGCCTCTCAAAAGGAAATAACATAACGTATGACTGATAAAAAATATCTGTCCGAGAAAAGTAGCCCTTGTGTCGGATACTGTTCAACAACTTATGGTGATGATTATTGTCGTGGATGCTATCGCTCTGCATTTTGTGTAATAAACTGGACTACCAAAACACAAGATGAGAAAGATCTAACCTATCAAAATATAGCGAAATTCGTTGCGCAGGCTACTGCTGAGTACTGGGACGTTACTAATGAAGTCCAATTGCTTAATGCTCTTACAAAGCATCATTTGTTTTTCCCTCGAAATCGTACGCTTCGTTCCGTATATTACGAACTATATCAGTTAACTCAATGCGGTGTAGACCCTTGTGCGCTATATCCCAAATATGTGTCTTGGAAAAAGCCTGTTACCAACGCTACAGCTTTTATGAAAAGCTTGTCTAAAATGATTTACGATCGGTTATGTGCTCAAAATGGAGAGTCTTATGCTTTTTCTTAATCTTTGGAACTGGATTTTTGGTGTTGCTCCAGTGAACGCTGGCCCAATCGGAATGCAAGATTCATTATTACAATATGAATTAAAATTTATCGATGAAAAATGGGATTGGAAACAGTTACAGTCAGAGTATAAAGTGTTTCTTGTTGTCAATACGGCAACCGGATGTGGATTGCATAAGCAACTTGGTCAACTTGAAGAACTCTATCTGAAATATCAATCTCAAGGACTGCTCGTTATCGCTGTGCCAAGCTCAGATTTTCTTTCGCAAGAGCCTCTAGATGGTGCTGAGCTTATTCAGTATTGCTCGCTTGAGTATGGTGCAACATATCCTATGACATATAAGATGCATGTTGCATCCGAACCAATTGCGCCGCTTTTTCAATGGCTATCAAAAATTCAAAAACCAAAATGGAATTATCAGAAATATTTATTTAATGCTCAAGGGCATTGCGTATTTGTTGCAGGGCCAACTCAAGAGCCTTTAGCCCTTGAGTCTCAGATTCAATCATTATTGTCTGTATAAGGGTTAAATGAGTTCTTATACAAGATTTTCAATGGAATTCCTGGTAAATCAAGAGCCTTACGAAAACCATTAATGAGATAGCGGTCGTAATGCTTTGGAAGCTTATCAAGCTGTGTTCCATGAATCATTAATGCCAAAGGTTTCTGGTCTACGATATGTGCATACCGAAGTTTGATTCGGTTTTTACCAGCAAGTGGAGGCTGGTGACTTTCAATAAGTTCATTGAGGATTTTATTGATTTGACCAGTGGAAACTCCATTGTCAAGAAAGGCATGCATAACAGCGGTGATTGCAGAGCAAAGAGCTTTCAATCCTTTCTTTTCAGTCGCAGAGACGAAAATCATTGGCGCATAACTCATTGCTTTGCATTCGTAGTTCATTTGCTCTTTGAAGAACTTTTGTTGCTTGTCATCGAGTAAGTCCCACTTATTCACGACAATAATTAAGCCACGGCGATGTTTCTCGATCATCTCTACAATTTTAAGATCTTGTTTTGTCATGCCAGCTTCTGCGTCAACCACAAAAATCGCTGTGCAAACGCTTTTTAAGGCGATGAGTGTTCGATAAAAAATCATTCGTTCAATTTGGTCTGAATGACGCTGAGCATTTGGAATAATACCTGCAGTATCAATTAAGACATACTCTTCCTGATCGATAAAGATAGAGCGCTTTGAGAAATCGCGAGTGGTTCCAGGGATTTCTGATACAAGAAAAGCATCTGTTCTTAACAGGGCATTGGAAAGTGAGGATTTTCCGGCATTAGGACGACCGAAAAAACCAAATGTCTTTTCAATATTTGAGAAAACATCAGATTGTTGTGGGCGACCGTAGGTCTCAAAGAGGTGTTTTCTTAAATTAACGAGTGAGTAGTGATCGTGAATGCTGGTGCGAAAATGCTCTGATTCTCCAAGTAATGCAGATTCTCTTTCAAAATGATGATTGTCATCCGCATCAGATTTATGCCATACAAATGTTAAAGCAATACCTTCATTTTGTAAGGCTTTAATCAATTCTTTATCGCCATCAAGGAGTCCAACGCTAGAGTCTACTAAAAACAGACATCTATCGACTTGACGCAAAAATGTCCAAGTATGCTGTAGAAAGATTCGGTCGATTGGATCGTCGGAGTGACGACGATCGAGTCCACCAGTGTCCACACAACAGACGTTTTGACCTGGATGTTCTTCGTCAGTGAGATACTCAAATAAACAATCTCGAGTGAGTCCATGATGATCGTGGACGAGTGCTTGTTTGCGTTGTAACAACGCATTAAACAAGCTTGATTTACCAACGTTGGTGCGCCCAACAAGGGCAATAATAGGAAGAGAGTAAGTCATAATGTGCTAAGCAATATCCTGAAAAAGTGTCGCTTCATGAAATTTAAAATCTGATTCGTGAAAACGTATTAAGCTGCCACGATCGCTCAAACCATAAAAGCGTGTAGCATGAAGAGACGGTGTTAAAAATGCGCAAGAGCCATAATGGTGAGACCATTGTTGTGTAATCAAACCAGCCTCGCAGTCGACTAGCATCATATGGCCATTTGGTAAACTTACAAGGAGGTTGCCCTCTCCTGAGAAATGAGTCATATGAGCTTCTGCAGATGGGTCAGAGACCATGTTGGGAATAGACCACAATACTGATTGTTTTTGCAGATCGTAAGCTGTTAAAGCCAGATCTTGTGAAATGAAGTAGGCAACTTTTTCATCAAGTTGTATTGTTGAGTGAGGTGCAATAAGTTGCTTGCCTAAAAATCTTCCAGTTTCCGCATCAATGATAACCAGATCGCCGAGAAGTGTTTGAGCAAAGAGCTTATGACGCTGTACTTGTAAGGGTGTTGCCACTTGATTGATTGCAAATGATGCAGGGACAAAAGATTTTGCTTCAGTTAAAGATTTCGATAACCAGAGAACGCGGCCAGTATTTGCATCAATTTTTACCAAAGGCGATCCGGGATATGCTACATAAAGAGCATGATCTTCAAAGCAAGGAGCATAGGCTGTTTGCTTGTAATAATTCGATCCAATTGGAAGTAAAATTTTCCAAAGAGAGCGTCCCTCGCAATCAAAACACTCTGAAAAATTATTAACATATTGAATAAAAATTTTGTCTTCAAAGACAAAAGGTTTGCAGAATAGTGCGGAATCGAGCTGTGCTAACGTTTTTAGACTGAAATCATCCAAAGCTAAAAGCATCAATTTGCCTTCTGTAACACAGAGTAAATGACCATTATCAAGCGCAACTGGAGCAGTATCTAGCTCTATTTTGAATTCTTTTATGAGGTTAAAAGTTGATTCGTCATATATGGCTAATGTCCGGTCTTGATAGTTAATAATCTTATTATCGAGAATAATAGGCTCTTTTCTGAGGTTTTTCATAAAAATGCGGTCAGAAAAGCTCGCTAATCGAATAGTTTCGCCTTTTACAGGGTTTGAATCTTGTTGTGTCGTAGATTCTTCTGACGCTCTTTCCTCAGTTTTTTGAGTAGGGTTTTCTTCACTGAAAAGGCTCGTGCAGCCAGATAGTAACAATAAACCAGCTAATAGGCATGATGATGCGATTTTATTCACAGCGAAGCTCCTTCTTCATGGGTGTGATGATTGTGCAACATAAGATCGTGAAAGTGGTCAATAATAAGTGCTCTAAAGGCTGGATCGTTTTTTAAATTTTCTGATTTAAAGATCTCTGTATACGCGCGCTGCGCTTCAGAGTAAGCATGTTGATTGGCATAGGTCTTTGCTTCTAGTAGTAAAGCGAGGTCCTTAAACTGTGTGTTCTTTAAATGCGCAAGTTCATGTAAGTATTCAGAAGAATCAGAGAGCGTTTTTGAGGTAACTAATCCTAGTTCAGCAATTTTATAGTTTGCTAAATCTCGTAAAAACTCAATATTGCAATGTTCTTTTACCCAGTTTAGTTCTTTTTGTGCAAGATTGTATTGTGTTTCTTCAATATAATCAGCGGCTTGATTTAATGTAGCCAGTGCAGAATAAGCATGGTCAGGATGTTGTTTTTTTAATAAAGTCATATAGTGTACAGACGATGCATCATCATCACGTTGGCATGCACGTAAATATTCGTAATAATATTCAGCAACCTGTTCAGAGGCTTCTTGGCGCATAATTTGATTTTTTTGCTGCCATATTAAGAGTGCACATATTAAAAACACAGATAAAACAAGATAATATCTGTATTTTGCGAACCATTGAGTAAATTGATCGGAAATCGTGTCATGCGATAGTTGATGAGAGCTCATGGATCACCTTATTGATCACTTCGTCCATGACTCTCATGGTATCAAAAAATCGCTTAAGGGAAAAGAATTGTTTGGGACTTACGACCAGAGTAAGCATTAAATTGTGCTAGTAAATCTCGTAAACTTGCATGATTACATAATGTCGCTTCATATAATGGTGTTGATTCAGCAATTCCTGCAAGAATGTTTACATGTGCACCCTTTTGCAAAAGCTCCGCTGTTAATCCGTAATTCCCTTCACGACAGGCTTTCAATAACAGTCTGTCTTGAATTGCTGAAGTTATGTCCTTTTTTAAGGAAAAGAGCTTTTTGAAGCTGAGCACTGTAACCCCTGCAAAAATAATTCCAATAATCCCAATAAATATTGAAAGATAATATGTATGCATGAGTGAAGCTAAGAGCAAAGGTGCACTGACCAATCCTAATGACATGAAGAGTAGAGCGATGCTTTTACTTTGGTTATATTGCAAAATCATAAGCTTATGGGCTTTGTCGCGTTCATAATATGAATTTGCTAAAAGCTGATAACAATCAATAGACCCTGTATACTTTGTGGATAGCTCTGCATCCCATTTGTAATAAAGATAGAAATATAAAGGTTTATCAAAAGAGCATTTGTTTAGCAGATCGGAAAATTCTTTCAAATGAAAAGATTGTACTTCATTTTTTTTATATAGCTCAATGAGTTTATCAAAATACTCAATAATACTGACAATATGAGCGAATTTTTTTTGACCCAAAGCGGATTGTTTTAAAGCGAAAATTGTCAAATCAATCATATGATAATATTGATTATCTAAAACCCAACGAAAGCAATCCATGATATCTTTTTCAGGAAAAAGCTGAAATGTTCTCATTGATTCTACGATGAGCATCTCAGCAATTTTTGAGCAGTTTGCTGAAATTGCAACACGTAACGCTGTTTCACCATTCGTCAACGGTGCAGTGAGAGGTAAACCTCTTGTAAGTAGTGGCTCAATAACACCATCATTTTTATGACGAATCGCAATCATAAATGTGTGTTGTAGTGCTTTAATATCTTGCTGAGAGAGAGGAACCTGATCTTTGATTTTTCGAATATAAGAAACGCGCATAAATACCCAATAATAGGAAACAATCCCTATTATCAAGTATATGATCTAGATTTGATTTTGCATATTCGATGAGAGTAAGTCACATTTTTTTGATTTAAACAACATCTGCATTCGGATCTGTATAAATAGGTTCATTATGATCTTGTTTTGATAAGGCTTCTTGTTTTTGTTTCTTTTTAACACGGTGACGATGCCATTCGTCAAAAACATACTCAATAGTGCGTACAATAATTTTTCCAAGCACATGTTTCGCTTGACCACCATGACACTCAGTGAGTTGGTTGATAATAATTTGTTTCATAATATTCACTTTTAAAATTGAGTTAAGAAATTAATGACCAAAAAAAATTGCAAGAAACCCAAGCACAATATCCTTAATAAACAATACAGTT
>VGTX01000042.1 GCA_016874315.1 Gammaproteobacteria bacterium
GAGCTGGTACCACCCGATCCCTTCCCGAACTCGGTCGTGAAACAGCTTAGCGCCGATGATAGTGTGAGTTTCTCATGTTAAAGTAGGTCATTGCCAAAGCATTCTTTATTCTTTATTCTTTATTATCCCGTCTTTTAAAAAAATACTAACTTATTAAAATAAGTTGTTTCGTATACTCACTCTTGTTGATCAATAATCCATAAAAAATATCTAGTGAAATTTAGAGCCCTATTGGCTATAATCAGATTGTCGAATTAAATAAGTTTAAGTTTTAAGGATGAATGCTATGTTAAAAGAAATTATGCAGCTTGATGCTATTGTTGGTGGCCAAGATGAAGAAAACATCGTAGAAGTTGTTGAAGAAGAAGTAGTTGCTGTATTACCTAAGCCAAAACATCTTGTAGAAAATTGCTGCGAAGATGTTGCATGCGATGAAGTCATTGCACCTTCCGTAGATCTTTAAACGATCTTGCCAAAATAGAGTCGGATCGGAGATGATATATCTTAAATATATCGCTCCGACCGTATTCTTGAGGTAAATTTGATATACCTTTTCCCCCTTTATCTCAGCCTTATTCAGAATAAAATAACTAAACTATCGCCACTTCAATTAGCTATTTTTAATCGCTTATCTCTTAAGCTAAAGCCTAATCAATGCAGCGGCTATTACTCATTAGCTGAATATTCGCTATATGATATAACCCCTTATACATCTACTTCGCTTGCTTTGCTGCATAATGTTGTTCCGTCATTCAAATGGATTACTGAAACAACATTACAAGATATTAAAGAGCATCCAGCTCCTGTTATTTGTTGGGCTGATGGGCAGCTTGCTGCACGTGGGCAATATAAAAGAGCATGGACTAGTGCCATTGGTCGTCAAATCCAAATTAGCCTTAAAATACCAACTTGTTGGGTTGCCCATATTTCATTAACTACGTTACGAATTGCCCCTCTTTTTGTTTTAATAGATCTTATTACTAAGCTAAAAGATATCGAAAATAGATCTCAAATATTTTTTAAATGGCCTAATGATTGTTATACAGTTAATGGAAAATTAGCTGGTTTTTTAATACAGCAGAACAAACTTGAGACAACAATCAGCATGGGACTAAACTGGTCTTTTTCGAATAATGATGCAGGTATTGATTCATTGTATTATCAATATGCACCTTCAAGACTGAATTTTATTAAAGATTGGGCGGATGGCCTTCTAGGTTTTTTATTAAGCATGAGTGCATCAGATCAGGTTGAAATGATAAAAGTATTCATTAATGAAAAGCATTTATTTAGAAAAGGCGATCTGTGTCAAATTTATACGAGTGAAAAAAAGATACTAGAGCAAGCATTATTTGATCATATTAATGCAAATGGTCAGTGTGTGCTTTATGATTGTAATAAAAACACAATCATTCTGGATCATGGATTTTCTTTGCAACTTGTTAATAAAAAAGAAAATATACATATGAGCGAATTCGTCATATAAAGCACTGTGATATTTTTTTTAAAATTACTTAAAAATATGACATAAAAAGATTGCTCATCGCCTCAAAAATAAGTAAAATGAACACATTGCTGGCATAGCTCAGCAGGCAGAGCAGCTGATTTGTAATCAGCAGGTCGCAGGTTCGATTCCTGTTGCCAGCTAACATTTAGGAGGGATTCCCGAGCGGCCAAAGGGATCAGACTGTAAATCTGACGGCGGATGCCTTCGAAGGTTCGAATCCTTCTCCCTCCAAAACCTCGCGCGGGTGTAGTTCAATGGTAGAACTTCAGCCTTCCAAGCTGATAGCGTGGGTTCGATTCCCATCACCCGCTCCAATATTCCGCCCACATAGCTCAGGGGCAGAGCACTTCATTGGTAATGAAGAGGTCACCGGTTCAATCCCGGTTGTGGGCTACTGTCAATAAGATAATCGTTGACTTTTGAAGCAATTCCTTTTACGATCTTCTGAGCACGAAAAGCCGTATGGGTTTGATGTTTCAGGAAAGACCTATTCGATTTGACGGTGTTTTTATATTTATTTGAGAGAGTAGCCGATCCCCCCATAGTTGTGGGTTGGAGAATCTTATCAATGTCTTAGTGGGACGATCTTTTGGACGAAAGAGACGCATGTCTCTCAGTCTTGAACAATGATTAGGAGATTTCAATGTCTGAATTTATCAGAAACAAGCCCCACATCAACGTGGGAACAATCGGTCACGTAGACCATGGAAAAACATCATTAACAGCTGCGATTACAATCTATGCTGCATCAAAAGGTCATGGTGAAGCATTAGCCTATGATCAAATTGATAAGGCACCAGAAGAAAAAGCACGTGGTATTACGATTAATACATCACACGTTGAGTATGAGACTGAAAATCGTCACTATGCTCACGTTGATTGCCCAGGTCACGCTGACTATGTTAAAAACATGATTACCGGTGCGGCTCAAATGGATGGCGCAATTCTTGTTGTATCCGCTGCTGATGGTCCAATGCCACAAACACGTGAACACATTCTTCTTGCACGTCAAGTTGGTGTTCCAAAGATTGTAGTTTTCTTGAATAAAGCAGACATGGTTGATGATCCAGAGCTACTTGAGCTTGTTGAGATGGAAGTTCGTGAACTACTATCCTATTATAACTTCCCAGGGGATGAAATTCCTTTCGTTGTTGGTTCAGCATTGAAAGCTCTTGAAAAAGATGGCTCTGCAATCGGAACTCAAGCTATTGATAAATTGCTTAAGACAATGGACGAATATTTTGACATTCCTAAGCGTGAAACAGACAAACCATTCTTGATGCCAGTTGAAGACGTTTTCTCCATTTCCGGACGTGGAACTGTTGCTACAGGTCGTATTGAGCGTGGAATTGTTAAAGTTGGTGATGTGATCTCTATCGTTGGTATTCGTGATACCGTCGAATGCACTGTAACAGGTGTTGAGATGTTCCGTAAACTCTTGAAGCAAGGTGAAGCAGGAGATAACGTTGGTATTCTTCTTCGCGGTGTAAAACGTGATGATATCGAGCGTGGACAAGTTTTGGCTCAACCAAAATCGATCAAGCCTCATACTAAATTTGAAGCTGAAGTTTACGTTCTATCCAAGGAAGAAGGTGGACGTCATACCCCATTCCTTCCAGGATACCGTCCTCAATTCTACTTCCGTACAACTGATGTAACCGGAGAAATCCAACTTCCTGAGGGAGTTGAAATGGTTATGCCAGGCGATAACATCAAGATGACAGTAGCTCTTGGCTCTGCTATTGCTATGGAAGAAGGTCTACGCTTCGCTATTCGTGAAGGCGGACGTACAGTTGGTGCTGGTGTTGTTGCAAAAATTATTGAGTAATTGCAAGCAATACACTACCCTTCTAAAGAAAATCTGATGTATAATGGGTGAGATATTCAGAGCACAGGTTAACGTAAATCGTTGGCCTGTGTCCCATGTTAATTAGGTCAGTAGCTCAATTGGCAGAGCAACGGTCTCCAAAACCGTAGGTTGGGGGTTCGAGACCCTCCTGGCCTGCCACTTTCGTCTCTTGCATCTTATTCTCTCATTGAGTAGAATAGCCTGTGCTTTTATAATGTATTTTTATATTAATTATGATATCGCATTATAAGGCGCTTATGTATTTTTCCTTGCTCAAAACATTAATTCTAAGATTTTGAGCTGAAACCCATGAGGATTTTATTATGACAGCTGAACAAACAGCCCAAACATTTCGTCATTATGAGATTGTATTTCTTGTTCATCCCGATCATAGCGATCAGGTTAAAGCAATGATCGATCGATATCAAAAATTGATTACATCTGTTGGTGGATCAATCACTCGCCTTGAAGATTGGGGACGTCGTCAACTTGCGTATCCTATAAAGAAGGTTCATAAAGCGCATTATGTATTGATGAATGTTACGACATCTGTTGAAGTTGTTGATGAGCTTCGTGAGCTGTTGCGCCATAGTGATTCAGTGTTGCGACACTTGATTCTACAACTTGCATCAGAAGTCACAGAGCCTTCTTTTATCATGAATCCTGATGAAACATATGATGTCTCACTTGATGAGCAATAAAATTTATCGGATTATCTATTTATCTGGAGCACTTTTATGAGTTGGCGTACAAAATCTAAAAACAAGAAAAAAGCGTGCCCGTTTACTTCGGGACGAGTACCTGTCAAAAGCATCGATTATAAGAATTATCGTATGCTTAGAAAATTTGTAACAGAGACTGGTAAAATCGTACCATCTCGCATGACAGGCGTTACAAATTACTATCAACATAAAATTTCCAATCAGATTCAATTGGCTCGTTATTTAGCGTTGATTCCTTATTGCGATAACCATTAAACCTGAGGGACATGATTATGGAAGTTATTCTTCTTGAAACAATCCGAAACACCGGAAAATTAGGGCAAATTGCAAAAGTTGCGCGTGGTTATGCAAGAAACTATCTAATTCCTTATGGAAAAGCGTTGCCAGCAACAGCAGAAAACCGTGCGTTTTTTGAAGTTCAGCGTGCACAATTAGAGCAACAAGCTCAAGAACGTCTTGCAGAAGCTCAAAAACGTGCCGAATCTTTTGCTAATGTTGTACTAAACATTACTGTTCAGGCAAGTCCAGAAGGTAAGCTTTTTGGATCGGTTAAGGCTTCTGACATTATTGATCTGCTATCTAAGCAAGGATTGAACATTAAGAAAAATGAAATCAAGCTTGATAAGCCGATTCGTGAAATTGGTCAGTATACCTATGAATTGCATTTCCACTCAGAAGTTGTGTTAACACTCCTTGTGGTTGTGCAGCCTCATCAGACCGTTTAATTCGCGTAGTAGTCGCTCCGAATTATGCAAAGCGCCTCTCCCGCCTCTCTCTCTGAATACCCACATTCTATAGAGGCAGAGCAGGCGCTTTTGTCGTCTTTATTAAAAGATGAATCTCTTTTTGATAAGATTTCCACTATTATTACGGATGAATCCTTCTATCACCCGGCACATCGTTTGATTTATCAGGCCATGTTAAAGCTGATGAATAGGAATGTTTCTTTATCAGTTATTGCGATTGTTCATCAACTCGAAGATATGAATCAGTTAAAGGATGCTGGAGGCTCAGAATTTATTCAGGCGCTAGCTGCTTTTCCTTTAACTCCTCAACATATTCAAACATACGCTGAAATTGTTGCCGATCGATCGTTACGCAGATTATTAATGCGATTGGCTCAACAAATTCATGATGAATCCTTACATCCAGATGGAAAGAAAGCAAAAGATTTACTCGATTATTATCAGGCTCAACTTTTATCATTAACGCATCAATCCTCTCATGATGGAAAGCCGCTGCCAGTAACTGCATTTATTCAGCAAACTCTCGATCGTATAGAGGAAAATAAAAACAATGATAAATCCTATCAAGGGATGCCTTCTGGATTTCATGACCTAGATAAACTCACTGGCGGGTTTCAGCAGGGTGATTTAATTGTGCTTGCTGCAAGACCGTCGATGGGAAAAACAGCTCTTTCTCTTGAATTTACGATGAGTGCAATGTATGCAAATTTTCCTGTATTGTTTTTTAGCTTGGAAATGCCTGCCGATCAAATTATATTGAGATTGCTTTCTATGATGACTGGTGTCGATCATGATACATTGCGAAAAGGAAAATTACATAATTTGCAAGCAATTGCTCACGGTATCGAGACGTTGATGAATAAACCGCTCTTTATTGATGAGTCTTCAAGTTTAACTATAACAGGAATTCGTTCCAGGACTCGTCTCATTGCTAAAGAATTAGAACGGTCAGGAAAAAAACTCGGTGCAGTAATTATTGATTACTTACAATTAATTCAAGGAAGTTACTCTTCGGAGAATAGGGTTTTGGAAGTTTCTGAAATTTCTCGAGGACTTAAGTCATTAGCAAAAGAATTGAAGATCCCTGTGATCGCACTTTCGCAGTTAAATCGCGGATTAGAATCTAGAAATAATAAACGACCAGTTATGTCCGATTTAAGAGAGTCAGGAGCAATTGAGCAAGATGCAGATTTGATTATGTTCATTTATAGAGATGAATACTATAATCCTACATCAACAGAAAAAGGTTTAGCAGAAGTTATTGTTGCAAAACATAGAAATGGTCCAATTGGTACTGTTAAGCTTGTCTTTACTCCTGAAAAAGGATCGTTTAAGAACTATCGATACGAGTGATAATTTTCTGTCACTTTGCATTTTTGGAAATCAATCATTTATACTGAGAAAAGGCAAGGATAGCTTTATAGAGATTATTCATGAGGATTTGGAGTCGGTTGCTGGATGCTTTAAAACCCCCAATGAGTGCTCCTCAGCAGTACACTCAAGAGCAACAAGATCGCGCATACTCTTTTTATCGAGCGCGAGTTTTTCTTGGAATATTTCTAGGATATGCAGGATATTATCTCGTTCGCAAGAATATCTCACTTATTATTCCTGAGCTAGAAAGAACATATGGATATTCAAAATATGAACAAGGCTTAATTTTAGGCGCAATTTCTTTATGCTATGGCGTAAGTAAGTTTGTCATGGGCTGGGTTTCTGATAGATCGAATGCTAAGATTTTTCTGACTATTGGCTTGGTTGGATCTGCTCTGATTAGTTGTTTTTATGGATTATATCCCGCTGCGCTAGGCTCTTTATACCCTGTTTTATTTTTTATGGGATTAAATGGCTGGCTTCAAGGAATGGGATGGCCACCATGTGGTCGTGTGATGGTGCATTGGTTCACTCCTAAAGAGCGCGGATCGAAGATGGCATTATGGAATATTGCTCATAATCTAGGCCAGGCAGTGCCAGCTATTTTGATTTCTCTAGGACTCTGTCAGGTATGGGGTTGGTCTGGAGTGCTGTTATGGCCAGGGGTTCTGGCATTAATTATTGCATACCTTTCTTTTAAGCTCGTAGAGGATACTCCCGCATCTGTTGGACTTCCTTCGATTGAGGCGTATGAATCGCACAACTCAGGAGCAGTACCTGTGGTTGGTAAAGAAACAAAACGTATTAAGGCTAATAAGAAAGATTTTAAAGAGCATATTCTATACAACAAGCAGTTATGGTTTTTGGCATTAGCAAATTTATTCGTGTATTTGACACGATATGCAATTATTGATTGGTTGCCTTCGTATCTTACACAAGTTAGGAATTTTTCGCTGTCTTCCGCAAGTGTTTCATATTCGCTATATGAGCTTGCTGGAGTGGCTGGAACCTTGTTATGTGGGTGGATGAGCGATCATCTCTTCCAGGGGCGTAGAGCGCCTGCTGCAATCGTTTTTATGCTAGCAGTGGCCATGGTCTTACATGTGTATTGGTGGTTGCCCTCAGATTATATTTTATCTATTAATCTTTGTTTAATATTGCTGGGTTTTTTAATATATGGGCCAGTCATGTTAATAGGGCTGCATGCACTCGATCTCGTTCCAAAATCCGTAGCTGGTACAGCTGCAGGATTTACAGGATTATTTGGTTATGTTGGTGGAGCAACATGTGCAAACACTCTTTTTGGGTGGATTGTTGACTTATATGGCTGGAATGGCGGATTTTATTTATTGATTTTTTCTTGTTTTTGCTCAATTTGCTGTCTGCTTTTGGTTAGAGAGCAGCGTGTTGTTGTGGAGAAAAAAAATCCATTTTTGAAAAAAAATATCCCATTGTTCATCTCATTTGGAGTAAGATAACCGGTACAATCGATCTAGATAGAATAAAATTATTATGTTCTCATTCACTCATTCCTGGTGGAATACCTTAAGATCTTCATGGGGTTCGGCTGTCACTACTTTGCGAACCTCTCTCTTAAGTGTCTTTAAAAAATCACAAACCGGCGCACTGTCTCAGGAAGAGCAACAAACTATAAAATCTCTTTTATTAGCTGCAGATATTGGTCCTAAACTCAC
>VGTX01000043.1 GCA_016874315.1 Gammaproteobacteria bacterium
CCCTTCCGGTATAGCCTTTTATACTGCTTTATGGAGATCGGAAGATTGCGAAACCATAAGTTTTTATGACTGGCTTTCCAGAGCCCTGCATAAACCAAAAATTTTAATTGACAGTGAAAGCCTCAATACAGATGCATTTTTAAGAAAAAAAGCACATGAAATGTATGAGCAAGCAGAGCTATTATATGGATTTGTTCCCTACCCTCCATCACATCTTTTTATCAATCCAGATGATTATCGTAATCATGGTTCAATTTGGAGTCAGGCGGATTCACAGTTTGTTCTTGTCGAGTCATTGAATGCCTTAAAAAAATCTGTAAAACAAATCATCTATGCTCTGCCAAATCAGCAAAAACTTTCTGTGTTGCTCTATGAGCTTCAGAAGAAAGATCTGCCCATTCTCTCAATTGAAGAATGTCTCTTACAAAATAGCTCCATTCCGCAGGGCTGCGTTGTATTGCCTTGCTTCAATTTCATCGCTTCACGTAATCAAGAGCTCGGCATTATTCCATATCATATGCCAATAAATCCAGAGCAATTGTTAACAGAGGGTAAATCCAAAGCCTCTGCGACGAAAAAAAGAAAAAAAGTTACTCATCTTTTTGATTGGGATAATGTTCAATTTATGATTCATGAACAACATGGAATTGGAAAATATCATGGTCTGAAAAGCATCCCTGTTAATAATGTCCATCAAGAATTTATTGAATTGGAATATGCAGGCGGCGATCGGCTTTATATTCCAGCCGATCGAATCGACCTTCTTGTGCCATATCACGTATCTGATATGGACTCGATTGTTCTTCATAAACTCGGTCAGCAAAAATGGAAAACCGATCGCGATAAACTCGAACATGCCGCAGCCGATCATGCTGCGGAACTTTTGGCAATATATGCAACACGCCAAAAACACCAAGCCCCCGCACATCAAATTCCCGAAGAATATGTTCCTTTTCAAGAATCTTTCCCGTTTGAAGAAACAGTCGACCAACAACAAGCGATTGAAGATGTGCTCTCCGATTTACAAAATCCTATGCCTATGGATAGATTAATTTGTGGTGATGTCGGATTTGGTAAAACAGAGGTTGCATTACGTGCAGCGTTTGTCAGCGCAATGAATAATCATCACGTCTTTCTACTAGCTCCTACAACAATTCTGGCTGCCCAGCATTTTGAAACATTCTCAGAGCGCCTGCGTCCCTGGGGAATCTCAGTTGTGTCTCTAACGCGGCAAACCGCAAGTAAGCAACTTGAAAATTTGAAGAACGAACTTCTGAAAAATAATCGCTGCGTTGTCATTGGCACCCATAAAATCCTTTACGATCATCTCACAACGGAAAATCTTGGTTTGTTGATTGTCGATGAAGAGCATCGCTTCGGCGTTTCAGATAAAGAACGCCTAAGAAAAATGAGAGGACACGTTCACCTACTTTCTATGACCGGAACTCCAATACCAAGAACGCTGGCATTGAGTTTACAAAAATTTCGCGATCTATCTTTAATTGCAACTCCTCCCAATGCCCGAAGACAAATCATGACAACAGTTCATATGTACGATAGTCAGATTGTGAAAAAGGCCATAGAGAGAGAACTGTTTCGTCAAGGTCAAGTGTATTACTTATGTAATGATGTAGCACGTATTCCTGAAAAAATGAGAGCCCTTCAAAAACTTTGCCCAGATGCACGTTTTGATATCGCTCATGGACAGATGAGCTATAAAGAATTGCAAATCAGTATGGCTAAATTCTACCAACATCAAACAGATGTTCTCATTTGCTCAACTATTATCGAAAATGGTATTGATGTTGCTTCAGCGCATAGCATCTTGATTGAGGATGCACATCACTTTGGACTCGCTCAATTGCATCAATTACGAGGTCGTGTTGGCCGCTCTGCTCATCAAGCGTATGCCTATTGTTTGATTCCAGTGCCACTAGATAAACTCTCGCCAAATGCCGTGGCGCGATTAGAGGCGCTCACTATGTATCAAGAACTTGGTAGTGGATATCATATCGCTGTACAAGACCTAGAAATTCGTGGCGCAGGAGATGTCCTAGGGCATCGTCAAAGTGGACACGTTCCTCAGTTTGGTATTGATTATTATCAAAAGGTATTTGAACGAGCTCAAAAAGTTCTCACAAATTCAGTCGAAAATACTTATGGAGAGGTTCTTGATTTAGGTTCACCCGTCTCTTTGTCTTCCGATAATATACACGACCCAGCATTACGACTTGCTTTATATCAACAATGGTCAGAGGCTCGTACACAAGATGATATTGCTAAGTTAACGCAAGAGTTTCAAGATCGATTTGGTCTGTTTGATGAACGGAGTAATCTGTGGAGAGAGTATTATCGTATTCGTACGCTCTTGATAGAAAATCATATACACCATGTAAAATGGACACATGCAAGTATGATTATTGTCTTTCAAAAAGAGAATCAGAAATTTTCCGATCTTTTAATTAAATGGATTCAAAAGGGCGCATTACATGCAACCCCGCATGGACAAGATGGTATCGCAGTGAAAATCATGACTCAAACACTTGCTCAGCGCCTTCAGTATACAGAAAGTTTAATCACAAATTTGTGTCTCGATCGAGGAGTGCCTCCTACAGAGTTTTCTCTATCGAAAGAGACTGGGAAAGTCTCAGATAAGAAGGGAGTGGGTTATAGTGGCCGGTCTTCTTAATACAGACAAAAGAGACTTTATTCGCAAAAGATGATAAGTACTTTAAAATTTTGCGTTCGTATTTCAGCCGCAGCAAGCGCATCCATCGCGAATCATTCGGCCCAATAAAAGAATGAGCTTTTGATGAAAGAATCTCAAAGTTACTCAGTTCGAGAAACGATCGTGCAGACCAGAGAGAATTGCTATCAGGTCTGCACCACGAATAGTAGTATGGGGAATATTGATTATTCACGGTCATAATAAACTTCCCATTCGGCTGTAAAATTCGCTCACATTCATTCAAGCAGCCGATATCTTCTTCTTCGATGCGTCTATTTAGATGACAAATAATAATATCAAAAGTGCCTGATTCAAAAGGCAATTCATGTAATGTTGAGACAACAATATTTGGACTGATATGAGTATAGTCTGATGGAGAATGAAGACTAATATGAGCGCAATTTTTCTGATCGTGAAAAATCGGAATATAATTTAAGTCTCCGATATATAAAATCGATTGACGCCAGCCGCTTTGCGCAATACGCTGGTAAAATGCATGGAGACGGAGTTGAAAGTGAGTTTGATTACATAATTCATTCATGTACGACCTTTTGCTAGAGAGATATAAATTAAAATGACTTCATCTACTCTATCTAGAATAACCCAAGATTCCACTGGTAACGTTTCTTTTATAGCTAACTGAAAATTGTAATCGATAATTTTCAAAGAGCAATCTAGTAACGCGTTATTATTAATTTTGAGAATCTCAAGATTACCAATTGTTCGATTATGTTGTGCATTTTTTTTATAAATCCATGGTTTATCAACTTGCTCTTCTCGTTCAAGCATGGATGAGGGGAATATATTAACACTTTCTTTTTCCGATCGTGATGGCATAAATGCCGGACATTTTAAGGACATATTTAATCTTTTTGAGAAGGACGGTGTTGTCCATGCAATATGTTTATCAACGTGCATATTAAGAGCAACTTGAATGCCTCTCAGTTGATCGGCATATTTTGTATTCCATACAGGCTCAAAAACAACAACTGAGCTCACTGGATATTCTCTAAGGTCTGTCACCACATTATTGCAAAAAAATGCGTGTTCAGAATCTATTTTTCTAAAAACATAAATATCAAAAATATAAGACGATCCATAAATGCTTGTAGGTGCGATCAGCCCGGTCAGTAATAGTAAAAAATTAAGAACAATATTTTTGTAAAAAGCGTTCATGGTCATGTTGCTCCAGATCTGTAACGTTGCATGAAAAAATTTGTACCTCTTCTGCTTGACGCTCGGTCATGGTCAGGTGATTTGTCGATTTATCAAAATTTAATGCTGTTTGCTCTCGTCTTAATGCCTTATAAACTTCAGCCAAAAGATAGCAGTCTTTGAGCGCTCCGTGAAACGATCGATGTGCAATTGAAATTCCAAATCTTAAGCATAAAGCATCTAATGAGTTTCTTTGCCCAGGAAATTTTTTTCGAGCTATGGCTAACGTATCAACACATTCTATCGCCATAGAGAGTGTGTGTGGGTAAGAAATTCTTGCGAACTCTTCATCCAAAAAGGCAAGATCGAATGATGCATTGTGCGCAATCAGTCGAGCGCCCTGAAGTTGTGATTGGATCTGAGCTGCACATTCTTTAAAAGTTGGATATGATGCAAGAAAGTCACGTGATAAACCATGGACTTTAAAGGCTTCCGGATCGATTTCATGCATTGGGTTAATATATTGCTGATATGGAATCAGGGTGCCGTCATGCCTTAATCGTAATAATGCAATCTCAACAATACTGTGGCCTTCAGCAACGTTTTTTGAGCCTTTTTTAAAGCCTGTTGTTTCTGTATCAAGAAAGACAAAATCATTATTATACATTCTAAGATGCCGCTCCTGCCGCTAATCGTGCTTTATTATCAACATGAATGTTCCAGCGATTTGTATCGTGTGCTTTTACCCAAGCCCAGCGGACTTTGAGCATCATATTGAGTCGGTCAAGCTCTACCCAGAATGATTGATTTTTTACTGGACTACCTGTGGACGAGCGCCAGTTTTTCTTTTTCCATCCAATAATCCATTCTGAAATACCTTGCTGGACATATTTTGAGTCTGTATATACCAATACTTGGGTTTGTGGGCCATTTGGTTGCTTCAATACCCACTGAAGTGCTTCAATCGCTGCAGTAAGTTCCATTTGATTGTTGGTTGTGTTTACTATCGAACCACAATTTTCTTGTATGACTGCTTCATTTTCATTTAATGCAATCCATGCCCATCCACCTGGCCCAGGATTTTGTAGGCATGAACCGTCAGTGTAAATTGTAATCATAACTTTTGATTGCTCCGATCGGGTATCTATTATAAAAAAGATTTCGCATTAAGAATAAAGTGAGACGCAACTCCTCCAAAATATCCAATAAGAATAATCGGAGTCCATTTTAAATGTTTTTGAAAATTATATTCTTTTGGAGCAAGGCCCATAAGACCGATTCCAGCTGCTGAGCCTAGTGACAGTAATGAGCCACCAACTCCTGTTGTAAGCGTCAATAGCTGCCATGACCCAAGGGAGCAATTCAAATTCATTTTTAATACAGCAGCCATCATTGGAATATTATCAATAATTGCAGATAATAATCCAATAAAAATATGACCCAAGTTAAGCTGCCATGCAGGGGTATAACACATCAACATTTCTGGAAATGTTTGATACAGAAATCTTGCCATCAGCTCTAGGATATTTAAGAGTTGTAAGGCCTCTACTGCTAATGTTAACCCGTAAAAGAATAAAATAGTATCAAAATCAATTTGTCCCATTCGTTTAAAAATATCAGTATGAACATGTTTTTGAGGTAAAACAGTTCGCTCTAAGATGGCCAGCATCATTAATCCAGCAAGCATCCCAAAAACTGGTGGAAACCCTACAGCATGTTCCGCTATAAGCGTGAAAAGTATGGTCCCCATAAATGTCATAAAAATAGAAATCGCTGGCCAATGATCCCAGATAGACTCTGCTTGACGCTCTGTCAGTGGCAGATCGTGAATTGCTCTAGAGAGCGCAAATGCAGGAATAAGATAAGTTACTAATGATGGGATGAAAAGAGGGAAAAACTCTAAAAATTGAATATGGCCTTCCTGCCAAATCATTAGGCTCGTAATATCACCAAAAGGAGAAAATACCCCGCCTGCATTTGCCGCAATCACAATCCCAATAAAACCAAGCTGTATAAGATTACGATGCGATCTGGCAAAAGATAGCAAAAGCTGCCCCATCAGCAAAGCCGTGGTTAAATTATCCAGTAACGGCGAAAGAAAAAACGCAAGGCTGGTGACAATCCAAAATAATTTTCGTGTTGAGAGGTGGTAGCGAGAAAGTGCGGCTTGTATAAATTTGAAAAAACCAAACTCCTCTAGCGCAATGACATAGCTCATCGCAACAAAGATAAAGAAGAATAATTCGCTAAATTCAAAAAAACGATCTTCATATAATAAAACAAGCTCGTAATGATCGAGTTTCAGCCAAAATGGTAAGCAAAACCACAATACAGTGGCAGCTAATCCCATAGCAATAGATTTTTTGAGATGTGTTTTATGCTCTAAAATCGCACCAATATATCCAATGAATATAATGACGAGACTGAAAAGTTGTGAATAATTCATAATAAGTTGTGCCCCCTGATTCTCAACATAACAGCAGCCAACAACAGTGTACATGGTAATAAGAAAAATACCCATAGTAAGGCATGTGATAATCCAAAAATTGGCGTAAGTATATCGAGTAAATACCCAATGATTGGCTGGATCACAGCTGGTCCAATACTAATGGACATATTAAAAAACGCTAACGGAACTGCTGGATTTGCATAACGTGCACTAATAAGTGTAAAAAATATCAACATGCCTGACCCGAAAAAGCTTGAAATAAAGGCAAAAAAAGCAAGAGAACTATGAGAGTGTCCTAGGGGCATAAGAAAGAGTAAAAGAGATAAACTCTGTAATATCATAAAACTTGAAAGTTTTTTGATAATTTTACGATCTTGAAAAAATGAGCTGGTTACAATGCCACCAAAACCCCCACCTATAAAAAAAGCCGTAGAAATCGCTGCAGATAAAACATTCGAAAACATATGTACATGCTCAATATACAAAATACCCCATAATTGAGGAATTGTGATTGTATGTAGCATCATAATTTGTGCAATAAGTGACCATTTCAATAAAAGTTTGATTTCTGATAAGTCAAATTTTTCAACCACTCGATCATGTTGCGTATTGTCCATATCAATATGAGCTAAAGGCTTTGGAAGAGTGGTTTTTACAATAAAAAATAATATATAACAAAATGTTAATGTAAATGCAGGAATCAGGAGTAATATGTGCCAAGAATATATCGTTAATCCTAACTCTAGCGGATATTGCGCAAAAACGGCCCCACATATTCCGCATGCATTCAAAATGGCAATGTACAAAGGAACTTGCGTTGAACTAAAAAACGATCGTGTGCATACAACTGCGTAAAGGAAATTGAGAGATGAACCCATCCCCATCATGGCTCGTCCTAGAAATAAGAGATGGAAAGAGTCCGCGCTGATAAAAATTAATAATCCTAAAATCAATATGCTATTAAATAAGATGAACATTTTGTCGATAGCGATTTTTTTAGAAATATATGCTCCAATAAATTGAAAAACCGCATAACAAAGATAAAAAATAAAAGAAAGCGAGCCAATTTGCGTATAATCACATTGAAATTCAATTCTGAAAAGATCTTGCAATGCGCCAAGTGATACTCTTAAAAAAAATCCAATAGTATAAATACAAACAACTATACTCCAATGTAAAAATCGATTAGGATAGTGATTCATAAGGTGTTAAAGTTTCCTGTATTGTTCAGAAAATGAGCAATAGACTTTCAAATTCTATTAACACATTGATATTTAATATAATATTAAAATCTCTGACGGTGTCTAATCCAATCAGATTAACGGCTATTGTGAGAAAAATCAATTATTGTGCCGTTAGTGTTCATTTGCCCTCACTAGAAAGTAACTAAAGAGGTATGAAGAAATGTTTAATCAAGAAGAAATTGGGACTGTTCTTTTGTTCGTAACTGCAATGGCCAGTTATATTAATCATAGATATCTCCAACTCCCCAAATCTATCGGGTTAACTTTCGTTACATTTTTTATATCCTTCTTC
>VGTX01000044.1 GCA_016874315.1 Gammaproteobacteria bacterium
TAGTTATGTGTGATAGAACGTGCGATATTCTGCAACATCATTGTTTTTCCAGCTTTAGGCTGTGAAACAATAAGTCCGCGCTGTCCAGGACCAAATGGCGAAATTAAATCAATAACGCGCGCAGTTAAATCTTCGGTCGATCCATTTCCAATCGCAAGTCGATATTGTCGATTAACATGCACAGGCGTCAACTCATCAAAACAACGACGATGCACTATTCTTTCAGGAGTTTCATCATTTACGCTCATGATTTTCAGAATTGCAAAATATCTCTCTGAATCTTTTGGAGCGCGAATGGTTCCAGAAATCTTATCGCCAATTGTTAGGCCGAGTCTGCGAATTTGTGTTGATGAGACATAAATATCATGCATTCCTGGACCATATGAATTTTCTGGCGAACGTAAAAACCCGTATCCAGATTCAGTATTGATTTCCAAAAATCCTTCGGCAATGATATCTTCTTTTTGCTTAGCAGCATGATGCAATATGCTTAAAATTAAATCGTCTTTTTTACGACGTGGAGGTAATTCAATACCACGTTGCTGCGCAAGCTCCGTCAGTGTTTGAATATGCAAACTCTTTAGTTCAGTAAGATGGATCATCAAATATTCTCCGATAAATATATGTGCGTATTAGTCCCAAACCATCGTAGGGTAGAACAAAAAATGTGTATGGTATGACTACACTCAGGAGTATCCTGAACTGCTGGTCATTTATGTGTATATGCTAAAAATGTGATCCTTTAAAAAAGGCCGTATATGTTCTAAAGTTAGAAAATCTTTTGTCAAGCCCTCTTTGATAATAGGCTTTTCAATATTCTCACGAAGATGTTGCAACGCTCGCTTTTCAATTTGTCGAATACGCTCTACAGAAACGTCAAACTTCATAGCAAGCTCTTTTAAAGTCATGTCACTATCTGATAGAAATCGAGACTGAATAATATCTTTATCTCGATCAGAAAGCTGATTAAGCGCATGATGTAAGCGCCCCGTTAATTGTTGGGTAGTATTTTCCAAGAAAATATCATCTTCAGATGCATCTCCTTTGGAGATTAGGGTTTCTCCTAGAGTGATCGATCCATCTTCACTTAATGGCGCATCGATTGAAACCTCATAATCGGAAAAGCGCTCCGCCATTTCCTCAACATCATCAACTGTTAAATCAAGTTTTTTAGCAATCCGCTCATACTTTGCTGTTTGCGTTTCGCTGTTTTCTTGATCTCCATTATATGCAGCTAATTTTCGATAATTAAAAAATAATTTTCTCTGTGCTTTTGTTGTTGCAATCTTCACGAGTCTCCAATTTTTCAAGATATATTCTTGAACCTCAGCACGAATCCAATGCATGGCAAATGAAATTAATCGCACACCTTTATATGGATCGAATTTTTTAACAGCTTTCATAAGGCCAACTGCGCCCTCTTGAACTAATTCTTGAAATGGCAGGCCATAATTCAAGTAGCCTCGAGCAACTTTCACCACATATCTCATGTGTGCAAGTACAAGCTTATGTGCTGATGCAATCGTTTGATTATGATAAAAATCTTGAGCTAATTTTTGCTCTTCTTCTTGAGTCAAATAAGGATATTTTGAATACTGATCAAGATGTAATTGATTATAGAGGGCAAGAGCTGAGGAATCCGCTACGTGAAAATCCTCCTCTGTATCTGAATCGATTTTTGTTTCAACCAGATCGAAGTCATCAGAAAAATCATCATCTCCATCAATCACTGGAGCAAGACGTTTCACATTATGATCTAACAATACAGACATAAAACACCCCCTAATATGTATTTATTATCTATAACTTATTCATAAAAATCAATTTATTCTCAAAGAATTGTATGAAATATTCTTTGAATATATATTTATTCAACCGTTATTCTAGATCTTGATAGCAATTGAGTTTGTCTGCGCACAGTGGTAACAAATTTTTCTATATTTTCTAAGGGTGTTTCAGGATTAAGTCCTGCGCTAAGATTCAGAATAACAGGCTCTTTTAAAGAAGTAATCCATTTAATAACATGATCTTCAATATTATGCTGCGACTCCATCAACCAATTTACATTGAAATTACCCTGCAGCACTATAGGGCTTGGTTGCAATACGCTCATATCAACAGAGACATCGCAAGCAACAATATCAACATATTGATTATATTCTTGATGTATTTTATGAGTATATTTGGGAGCATATACAATAATTGGACAGACAGATCCAACTCTTCTCAACTCCCGGGCAATTTCAATAAGCCCATTACCAATCCAGTCTTCGTACAATTCTGCTGGCAAAAATGATGTCCAGCTATCAAAAATCATCAGTTGTGTTGCACCAGCTTTTTCTTGTGCCAAGAGTGATTCAACAGCAAGCCATATTAACAATTTCTTCCAAGAATTTTGTTCTGTTATAGATAGTTGTTTTATTTGATTAATAATATAAACCCAATCTAGTGGTGCAGATTTACCAATACAATAACCAAATAACGTCCATGGACCCCCACAAAATCCAATACATTCTTGTCCTTCCGTTAATTTGCTCTTAACTAAACTCATTCCTTCAAGTACTGCGGACAAATGAGTCCAGTGCATTTGAGCGCTTTTATCCATGATGAAATTTGGATCGCTATCTACAAAACTCACTCCGGGATGAAAGTTTCTATCAAAAGACACATTTGCTCCATGTAAATCAGCCAACGGCAGCAAGATATCAGAAAAAATGATTGCAGCATCTGAATCCCATCTCCGAAGAGGCTGCATAGTTATTTCGGCAATCAGCAATGGATTTAACATCATTTTAAAAAAAGAATCAAAATTTTTACGAAGTTTACGATACTCAGGCAATGTACGTCCTGCCTGCCGCATCATCCAAAGAGGCCAGCTTTTAAGCTGGCGATTTGGATATAAATCAAAACATGTTTTCATTCGGAAAGAAATCCAAGACGATGCATATCTTCAATCAAACTTGCTACAGCAGCAGCTGAGTTCGTCAATCCTTGCTGCTCTTGCTCTGTAAACTCATATTGGATAATTTTTTCAACTCCTTTTGCACCTAAAATAACCGGCACCCCCAAAAACATGGGCTGAGGCACATTAAACTCCACGGTCACCTTCGCTGCAACAGGTAGAAGCTTTTTCTCATCACGCAAATGTGCCTGTACCATTTCAAAAGCACTTCTTGCTGGAGCTATAAACGCCGATCCTGTTTGCAATAATGCAACAATTTCCCCTCCACCCTGGCGAGTTCTTTGTATAATTGCCTCTAAATCAGCAGCAGGCAATCGTCCAAGCTCAACATGCTTTTCCAAACTTATTCCATCAACCAGGGTATGTCTTACAAGAGGTACCATTGTGTCTCCATGCCCTCCAAGAACAAGCGCATGTATATTTTGCACTCCTGTTTTGAAATAATCTGAAAGAAAGTAGCGAAAACGTGCTGAATCCAAAATACCCGCCATACCCACAATCCGATGATCTGGAATTTTCGAAGCATGTTGCAAGAGATATACCATTGCATCTAGTGGATTTGTTACACAAATTACAAAAGCTCCAGGGCAATACTGGGCAATCGCCTGACCCACAGACTGCATCACCTTAGCATTAACTGAAAGCAAATCATCACGTGACATACCAGGAAGGCGAGGAGAACCGGCAGTCACAACAACACAATCACAATCCTCCAAGATTGCAAATGAATCAGAACCGGTAATACGACTTGACGATCCATGTAATGCAGCTGCCTGACCTAAATCAAGCGCCTTACCTTTTGCCAAACCCGGCTTTACATCAAATAATGCAATTTCTTGATATTCTGCAAGCGCAGCAAGAAGACCTAACGTTCCTCCAATATTACCTGCACCGACTAGCCCCAACTTCTTATTCATACGCAATCTCTCCTATACAAATCTTAGACTCTAACCAAAGATAGATGATTTTTATAAGAATCACACATTCAGTTTTGATGCCATATCACTCACCTCTTCCTATAAATCTGTCTATAGTCAAATTTGCTCGCAATAATTCATCTTGTGCTTGCTCATATTTTGTCAAAAAGTTTTGATGTAAAAATAGCTCCATCTCTGCATAAAATGCTAGCCTATTTTCAGGTCGTACAAAGCCATGCCCTTCATTATGAAATAACATATATGTATATGGGATATTATGCTCTCGCATAATATCTACAATCTGATCTGATTCTGCCTGTTTAACACGCACATCGTTGGCGCCCTGTGCTATCAAAATAGGCTTTGAAATCTGATGTGCATATGTGCATGGTGATGATTCCGCAAGAATTTCACGATCACGATCGGAGGGCTCCTCAGGCAATCCAAATCTACGACGCTCTATAGCAACGTAACAATCCCAATATGGTGGAATTGAGTTATATAATGTTTCTAAATTGGACGGGCCAACAACATCCACTCCACAACAAAAAACATCTGGAGTCATACTAAGAGCTACAAGAACTTCATACCCTCCGTAGCTCCCACCATAAATGCCTACAGTATTTCGATCGGTAATATTATGATCAATTGCCCATTGCACAGCATCTAGGATATCTTCGTGCATTTTTTTGCTCCACTGTCCATCTCCAGCACGAATGAATTCTTTCCCAAATCCACTTGAGCTTCGATAATTTACGGATAACACAGCAAACCCACGGTTTGATAACCATTGATGATCGCGATTATAACCATAACTATCTCTAGCAACGGGACCGCCATGCACTTCGATAATTAATGGATATTTTTTAGAAGATATGTTGTTGTTATTTTGATCTAATCGTGCTCCTTGCGGTAATGTAAGATACCCAGCAAGGTTTAGTCCATCTCGTGCCTCAATAATTACGCATTCCATAGGATTCAGACGATATTGAGATAAAGATGACATATAATCAAATAGAAATTCTGCTTGATGTTTTTTCGTATTATATAAATAATATTTCACGCCATAAGATGGAATATCGAAACGGATAACCCAATATTCATTATTATAAGAACGAGAAGCGATCATCATGTCTGCTTCAAGATCATCATAAATTTTTCTAGCAAGATTCCATTTTGATTGAAACAATTTATCAATAAAACAATATTCTGTTCGTAAATATTCTGTTGCGTATGCCTGTATTTTTCCGGAGCGTTGATCAACAATGACATCAGAAATGTCTGCAATATCACTGTCTCCAATATATATCTTTTGTTCTGTTTCTAAATTGATCGACCACAGTTGAGAGCAATTTGAATCTCGAGAATCAACAACATAACACCATTGATTATCATGAGTGACTCCAAGAAGACTTGTTGTTTCGGTATCCTCGAATGGCACTACCATCCATTCATCTACCACCTCCCCACTCTCTTTAAAATAGGAGTAGGCTAGCGCTCCAGAAGGAAGTATTTTTCCTGCAAAAACAAGATTAAGATCGTTTCCAAAAATAAACTGTGCATACTCTTCAGTATTCTCTAACAAGATATTTTTATCATGTGTAACAAGATCGTAACTGTACAAATCAAAATATTCCTTCACTCTTTCATTTGTTGCAATAACAATTTGGCTTGGGTGATTGATACTGATTGCAACTAGTTTAGTAAGGCTACCAGAATTGGATTCAATTACATGATGTTTTCCTGTAGCAAGATCTATAACAAACAAGCGATCATTTTCATCCCCATCATGATCTTGGGAATATATCAGAATCCCGGGGAGGTACGTCCATGTATAAGACGTAATCCCACGGCCGCGATCGAATGTGATAGCCTTTGCTTTTTTTACATCGTCAACAGGCGCAACAAAAATATTCATCACACCCTCATCAGGCGCACTATATGATAGATGCTTTCCATCTGGACTTACTCTAACCGCGCAATGATCTGGATTTCCAAATAATATAGAGCGAGGAATAATAGTGTTTTCAGAATAAGAATTTTGCTCTGCTGCTGTTACAGAGTTAGAAAAAATTGCCATTAAGCTAGCGATTAAACACTCTAGCAAGAAATATTTTTTCATCATAGGCCCAATCAGAATCATATGTTTTATTCTGTCGCATTCTAGACAAAATACCAAGACGAGCTGACACACTGATTTTCTATGGATGGCTTGAAAATTGTCTAACATCCTTTTTTCGTGATAACGTAAGAAATATCCTCATCACAATCAAAACACATGGAGTTTTTATGGATCGAATCTACTTTACAGAGCTTTCACTAATTGATGGTGGATCGGGATCTGAATTTAGTTCAGAACAGCAACTCCACGGAATCTTAAATACGCTATCTACAGCACAATGCATTTCCATGGAATATACTCATACCGCTCCTTTGCCAATGCGCATCCTTGCACAAGATACTTGCATTATTAATAACCCTGGTCGTGATTTTTCAATTTCTCTGATGACAAAACCCGAGAATGGTGCTGGATTAATTCATCAGTTACGACTTTTCTCTCCAGGGCAAAGAGTTCGTCTTTCTTTTGTAAAAGATCAGAATGGGATTTTTTGGATTCAACCCTCGTTCATCTCTGAATAAATTTAATATGCAGTGTTATTTACAATAAGGAGTCATTATGAAAGCAATACTAGAAACAGATCTATTAAATTACATTGGTGGTGAACGCATATTATTATACCGTGCTCCAGTATCATTTAATGCAAAATGGAAATCATTTGAAACAATGGGCGCCCTTGTTTGCCAAGTTTCTACAGATGGTGACCTTTCATTTTATCGTGACGTATGGTCCGATCTTTCGTTAAAATCTGCACTTCAGCGACATCCTGTTTCTATTGAATTTTTATATACATCACCTGAAACAGCGTTTATGGAAGTTTATCAAGAAGATAACGAAAATTATGAAACTTTTTAAAATTTAATTTTGAGATTAGAGACTATGTATCCGATACAAAGAATGCGTCGATATCGCCAATCTTCGTCTATTAGAAATTTATTTCAAGACGTCCAACTTAAAGCCAGTGACTTGATTGCCCCCCTCTTTGTCACCGAACCTGGTGTAAATTCGACTATTACAACCATGCCCTATACGCGTCGATTCAGTATTGATGAGATTTGCGCAGAAGTGCAACGACTCACGGCATTAGGGATCGTTTGTTTTGCATTATTTCCCATCATTAATGAATCTCTCAAAACACATACTTGCCAAGAAGCATGGAATCCCGAGGGTCTCATCCCTCGCACGATTAGTCGTATAAAAAATGCTGTACCGAATTGCGTATTAATTGCAGATATCGCTCTCGATCCATATCACATTGAAGGGCATGATGGACTCATTGACGAAAATGGAGCTATCGACAATGATGCAACAATTACAGCTCTTTGCAAGCAGTCACTTTGTTACGCTCGCGCAGGCGCAGATATTCTTGGTCCATCAGACATGATGGATGGACGAATTGGAGTAATTCGTGAAGCATTAGAAAAAGAGAAATTAATATCTCCATTAATTATGTCTTACTGTGCAAAATTTTGTTCTACGTTCTATGGACCATTTCGAGATGCTGTAGATTCTTCTCGATTTCTTGGTAAGAAAGATAAAGCTAGTTATCAAATGGATTTTCAATCACTCTTTCAGATCGAACGAGAAATTGCCCAAGACTGTCAAGAAGGTGCAGACATTCTTCTGATAAAACCAGGAAGTCACTATCTTGATGTAATACTGCGCGCAAAAACAAGCCAACCTCTATATCCTATATGGTCGTACCAT
>VGTX01000045.1 GCA_016874315.1 Gammaproteobacteria bacterium
ATGGATGATATGACAAAAAATTTATGGCAATCAATTGTGAAATCACCAGTTGCTCAAAAACCGCCAGAGCGTAAGAGACAAGATAAAAAATATAAATTAATTGTGGCGGCAAAGACCCTTATTCATAAAAAAGGCTTTGCTGAAACAACACTCGCTGATATCGCGCATGAAGCCGATGTTCCACTTGGGAACGTCTATTATTATTTTAAAACTAAAGAAGCTATCGGATTAGCTGTGATCGATCAGCGCCTAAAAGATTGGGAAGTTTGGCGTAAAAAAGCAATGCAACACCCGCTCGCCCTTAAGAGATTGCAATTTTTTTTAGAAAATTTCCTATCTTGCGAGCCTGAAGTCGAGATGACGTTCCCTATGGGGCACCTCTGTGAAGAGTTTTCTCGAGAGGGCGGAGCACTTGCTATCGCTTCTAAGAAATTTCTTAAAGGATTTATTGATTGGTTGGAAGAGCAGTGTCAATTACTAGGCCTCGCTGAGCATGCTCTTACTACGACCTATACATTCTTGTCTATGGCTCAAGGCGCTACTCTGTTAGGCCAGTCATTACAAGATGATACCATTGTTCATTATCAACGTGTTTTAATCGAACGCTGGTTAAAAGGACTCGATCGACATACAATTCAAAAAGTCGGTCTTGTTGACCTTCCTCAAAGAGAGTATGCAACTCTAGATTAAGTATCCTGCATGTACAGAAGAAATAAGGTATGATAAATCTATTATTTCTTCTGTACCATAAAAGGCTGCTTTATGAAAAAAACATTACTTACTGGTGATAGACCAACCGGCCCTTTGCACCTCGGCCATTATGTCGGCTCTTTAAAAAATCGCGTCCTTCTTCAAGCTCAATACGATACATATATTATGATCGCAGATATGCAGGCTTTAACTGACCATGCTGATAAACCTGATTGGATTAAGAAAAATGTCCTTGAAGTCGTTAAAGATTACCTGAGTGTCGGTATCGATCCAACTTGCGCAAAGATTTTTATCCAGTCACAAATTCCGCAACTCGCCGAATTAACAATGATTTTTTTGAATCTTGTTTCAGTCGCGCGTCTTGAACGCAATCCAACAACTAAAGCTGAAATTCAACAAAAAGGCTATCAAGATTCAGTGCCTGCAGGATTTCTTTGCTATCCCGTCAGCCAAGCAGCCGATATTGCGTTGTTTCAAGCATCCTGCGTCCCTGTTGGAGATGACCAGATGCCTATTATCGAAGTCACTAATGAAATTATTCGTCGCTTTAATCATTATTATGGCTCTGGATGTTTTATTGAGTGTGAAGCAATCACAAGTTCCACCAGTCGCCTTATGGGTATTGATGGTCAAGCAAAAGCAAGTAAATCACTAGGAAATGCTATTTTCTTGTCAGATTCGGCCGAAGTTGTCAAAAACAAAGTCATGCAAATGTATACCGATCCGACCCATCTCAAGGTCTCCGATCCGGGAAATGTTGAAGGAAATATGGTTTTTCATTATTTAGATGCCTTTCATGCCAATAAAGATGAGGTTGCTGACCTAAAAGCCCATTATCAACGTGGTGGCTTAGGGGATGTGACAATTAAGAAAATCTTAATTGAAACACTTAATACGCTGCTCTCGCCTATCCGTGAGCGACGTGCCGCACTAACTGACCAAATTTGCTTGGAGATTTTGCAGTCAGGTACAGAAAAAGCACAACATACCGCTCTTCAAATGATGAAAAATGTGCATGCGCTTATGGGGATATCCTATTTTAAATCATAAGCTATTTTTTCTACGCACTGGAAAAAATAGATAATATGCCATATACAACTTAAATAAGTGTATAAGATCGCATACGACGGAGTAGATCATGGATGATCAAAAAGAACTATTATCAATTCTAAAGAAAAGTTCTACGATCTCTCCTGCCGTTCTCGGGTATACAATGAGTTCGCGTGCAAATTACTCGCTCACCGATCTGTTTGAGCGGCACAAATTCCGCTCTTCTGAAGTAATAGATAGCTGGTCGCAAATTCAAATGCTACCGACTGTTAAGCAGCAGTTCTTGCAAATCGATCGCCTTTTAACTCAAATTTGTGAAGATTGGATAAAATCTTGGCCAAGTGGGCTAGACGATCGAGCTATTGAGGGCGTCATTGCTCAACTAGAGCCAGTCAGAAACTTTATTCATCAGCCTGAGTGCTATGAGCATTTCTTATTAAGACTGTCTTACGCCTCTGTCTATATGTATACCGCGTTGTTAAGTCTTGGTCCAATTTCTATACCTGCGGTTCGTATGGCGCTTATATGGTATTGGAAAGCAAAACTGACGCCTACGCAGCTAAAAGAATACGTTTTAACTTATGCTGATTGGGATAAATATTCCCAAACACATCGGGATATTATTATTAACCTTAAGAATCTTTTTGAATATCGCGTGGCTCTCGATCGTATTATTAATGTTCTAGAAGAAATGAATGTCCCGTCAATTTGTATAAGTAAAGAATTTGCGCGGATACTTAACCACTGTTCAGGCCTACTTTTACAATCAAATACATATTATCCCGGTACAATCATTACGCGCAAAAATCTTCAAGATGAAATAAATGAACTAGAGATTCAATATTATACACGCCTTGATAAATTGTCATTAAAGAGTGATTATTTTACAGAAAGGCTAAATGAAGTAATTGATATAAAGGATTTTTTTAAAAATATTCAAAAAAACATTCAGGATAGCTATGCTCCTATTCTTTTTGACCCAGGTCAGCTTGAAGAAACATACGGACTGCCTAATACAAAATTTTCTGAACTGATTTTCACTAACCCTATCGCTATGCCTGCTACTGTTAGATTATTGGCACGGTTGGTTGTGCGCTCTTATGCGCGCAGTATTTATAGTACTTTGTTTAAAAAAGAATCAGTTTTCGATATGCTCAATCCTGTAAACATCATTAAGGGGTTAAAGGAAGATATTTTCCAAGACTTGAAAAAACCAGCCCCAGAGACAATAATGATTGCCGCATCTTTGAAAATCGATGCTCCCGATTTAATTATAAGGCTTAAACAAATAATGCAGCACAATATATCGTTGCAAGAAAATTTCTTTGATGAAGTCACACTGCATTGCAAAAGAATCACGAGTACGAAAATTGAACAAATAGATCACAGATTAAAAAATCAATTTGAGCAAACAGTACAATCATTAGGATCATTTCTTGGAGAAATGAGTTGGTCTTTCGAAAATCGTATAGTAGGAATAAAAGAGTTGATTCATAAAACTTGGGGTACTATACAAGAACTCAAAAATAAGATCATAAGAGTATGGAAAATTCCAGCAGTATCATGGTCAATTATACAAAATAACATTCATGGCTCTTATTTTATCATTCACAAAGAAAATGAGATGCTGTGTCAACGTGATATCGATGATGAGATCCCATCAGTGATTGCAACAACACATACAACAGAAAATACAATTTTGAAAATTGTCTTAGATGAAATTGCTGTGCACCATCGTTCAGATCAAATATTGAATTCGCCAACCCTCAAAAGCCCTTTAACATTCAATAAGCCTTCAAAATGGCTTGAAGAGTTAGATGCTGCAGATCTAACGCCTAGCGCTAAAATGGAGTCATTTGTATGAAGTTTTTTCCAGATGTTGTACAAGATCAAGGTAATATTGATAGGGCATTTCAGAGATATTTTTTGGGTGCTATCAAATTTTTTATGGGAAAGAATCTAGAGTTACGTTCAGAAAAAAATATCTTACAAAATATTGTTATCTTCCTTTTCGATGTCATCGATCATCAGTCTGAATGGCTTTCCAATCATCAAAAGCAAAGAAAATCTGTTGATAAATACTTATCTAAAACAACATATTTTTCCGATCTAAAAGAAGAAATTTCTGCAGCACCCAAGCAGTCTCACTTAGAATTGTACGCTCATTTTTTTGAGGAATTTAATAATATTATTAAAGTATTAAAAGGTGAGGTAAGCAATCAATCAGCTCGTTATAATATTATTAAAACAGTTCTGTTAGATATCAGCCACGATCCTGCTATATCTTATTATAGAAAATATTGTATTTTACGCGCATATTATTATACGTTGCAGCACCTTGCTGAGATTGAGCTTGTTATTCCTGAAGATTTTAATGTTTTTGATATAAATCAAGATTTTTATTCAATTGATGATTTAATTTCATGGGGAGCGTCACAGCTTGAAATTTCTAAGGGCATGATATGGTGTGTTTTTACAAGTATCCCCCTCAAATGGGGGCACTCGCTGAATTCAATTCAGCTCTTATGTTATCTTACGAGATTTAGATTGATTTTAGAGAAAGGTAATATAACTGAATCGTTCGAACAAGCATTATTGTCTCGTATTATGGTCAATCAAATACAAGCTTTACTTATAAAATCTGAAAAGTATTGCAATCCTGAATACCATTTGGCTATCCATCAGATTTGGAACTATGTTCTCTCACTCACAGAGATCGATCGACATCTCCCAAATGTGGATAACAAAATATTGCTTATTATTTCAGAGGAGCAGCGAGTAATATACTCCTTTGCGTATCTTTTAAAAATGTATCACAATCCTCCACAAGCCATTGAAAGAAGTAAGGTACGTCTTGCAGTAATCAGCCGATCTGAGTATATCGACTATTATATTCGTGAATTATTTGAAACCGATGAACTTGTTCCTTTGCGAAAACGATATCAAGTCTATCCCGCAAATATATTGCTTTTTAATCTGAAAGATCATGAAGAATGTGTGATTGCTCATTTGTTACGGTCTAAAACCTTATTGTACGCTAATCATGAATTGTATAACTCAGAAATTCATTCCGATCTTGAGAGTTATATACAGAAAAGTCAGGAATTTTTCGTAACATTATCAAATTTTTCTGAAAAAATCCCGCCGCTTAAAAAGCCGCCAATTGTTTTTAGCGATTATAAACGTAATCATATCGATTCAAAGTCATCTCAATCTGAAGAATGTGTAGATATAAAAAAATGTATTTTATTGTAACGAGACCTTCATTAAGGACTCATAGCTCTCAATTATAAATAAAAGATAAAATCAGATACTCGATTAATTACACACTTTCGTTTATCATTTCCCAAAATGTATTATAAGATCTGAATATGAACATCGATAATTACAATCCGTTTGATGAATCAGTTGCGATGTTGCATTACTTTCTTGATGTAATCAATATGATTCAGCCTCAAGATCTTAATAATCATGAGCTAAAAAAGACTGTTTGGTATGTGCCTGAAAATGAACTCATACAGCATCAGCAAAAACTTCTTGAAGCCACGGCATCAGTATGGTTTACGCTTATTCAATATAATGTTTATTATTTCAGTCAAGTATCCAATAGCATTACAGAGCATTTAAGAAAAAATAAATACTCTAATAATCAGCAGATTAGAACATTAATACATCTGGACATGATTGAGCTGTTCAAAAAAAACCATAGCCCATTAGTTGAGAAAACATTTCAAACCTATCCCATTCTAAAAGATGCTTATAGCTATATTCTCGATGTATTAATATCAGATTGGCTTGAAGTTGCATTTAATCCCAAGGCTCAAGTCTATTCACCTCATATTAATTTTCTAAAAAAACTTATTGTAGATGTTTCATTACATCGCTATAAAAATGGGTTTGGTGATAGTGATTATCAGATCGATTCAAATGATTTAATATATTGTCATATTGTTAATATGCGTAGTGTCTATCGTAGCTTGAAGATAGCTATAGAATCGTTGCACCCTCAGACTAAAAAAATGGATTGTTCTTTAGAAGATTTCTTTCGAGAGGAGCCGTCATTTTCCTCTATCATTCAATCACTTCGCATTGTTGAGAAAGAATTTCAGTCCAGTTTGACGACAATCCTTGGGTATATTCTGAGCAATCGAAATGATAGTTATGGAGATTGCTCATTAACAACCTTTATTATCTTTTTAGAGAAAATAAGAGCCATTGTTGATGAATGTAATTTGATAGAAAGTGAGCGAACATTTATCTATGAAATTATTCAAAAACATATTTATCAATATTGTATTGAATGCTCAAATCAATATAGAAGTGATTTGAATAGTATTTTGATATATGTGTTAGCTGCTCATGAATATGTTTTTCGCATAATGTCGTCTAATCAATTCCAATCACAATATTCACAAGAGCACGGTATTAGCCCTGAAAGGTACTGCATCTCATTTTTGAAAATTATCAAACATTACCATCATCGACAGTTCGATAAGATGCAATCAATCCCTCTACTTTCTCTCGAGCAGCTTGAGATGTATATCATAACCGATCGCACTATTCTCGAAACAATGCAATCGTTGCGGTCATATCCTCTCTTATATATTACATCAGTTGCATCTGTGGATGAGTATAGTGGATTGAATGCACGTGTTCCTAAAGTAACGTTTGCACAACTTGCTGAAGACATTTTGAGCTTATGTAACAATCAGCATTTGGACTCAACTGATGAAGCATGTGATTCGTCCTTTTCTTTTACTCAAGAGTTACATATTGATCGATTAAGACAATATAAAAATTACAAAACTGAACAAATAGAGCACATAAAAGAGCTCGAGAACAAATTAGATCATCTTAACGATCAAAGAGAATATGCTTTTATTTCTAAACCACCGGCAACATTAAAATTTACAAATTATCCCCTTACAGGGGGGGGGAGGTCTGCTTTTAAAAAAATCAGTAAATTCTAACTCAGGAGTATATGTTGAATGGATTTTGTTAAAAAAGAGAGTATTTATTTCATCTCCGATATCCATCTCTTAGCATTTCCAAATCAGTACCCTCAATTACTGCAAGCTTTGAGCTTTATCGAAAAAAAAGCAGACCACCTCTACATCCTTGGAGACCTGTTTGGTGTATGGTGGGGCCCAGACTATCAATATCCACCATTCGATCGATGGTACGATGTTTTTACAACATTATCCTGCCCCATAAGTTTTTTACCAGGGAATCGTGATTTTCTTTTCGATAAAAAAATGACACAACGCTGGGGATGGAATTGTCTTACACCTGGTCATGTTATCGATTATGCAGGTAAGAAGATTGCTCTATTTCATGGGGATGAGCCCGGATTACTCGATCGTTCTTATCAAAGAATTCGCCCGATATTACGCTCCTCTTTCTTAAAAAATCTTTTTCTCACACTCCCTGAACCACTTCGGCAAAAAATGTGCCTTAAAGCTAGAATTTCTCGAGAAGATCATCAGCAATGGACCCCTCTTGAAATCGATTATCAAAAATGGATCATGCAATCTCGGCAGATTCCTGAGATTATTATCCATGGTCATTTGCACTATGAAAAAATTACATACTATGATGAAATTACTATTTATCAGCTTGGGTCGTGGGATGGGGGTGCTGCTTCTATGCTAGAGATTAAAAAAACAGGTGAAATCAATTTTCTAGATAGCACTCTCTTTACAAAAGATTTCTTTTTATAAAACCATACCAGAAAGGGGTGCATGATGAGTTTATCAGATAATATCGAGGCTATTCATGGCAAGCAAGGTAAAATTTGGATGGAAAATCTTTCCAGTACGGTTGCAACCCTTAACATTCAATTAGGATTGAGTCAATTAGAAGAGTGTACCAATCTGAGTTATAACTACGTCTTATCAGGTTGGCAAAATTCCGCCCCTGTTGTACTGAAATT
>VGTX01000046.1 GCA_016874315.1 Gammaproteobacteria bacterium
AATTCCGTGGATAAGATAGCTCTTCGGAGCGGTCACGCAACTGGATTTCCCCTCCTTGTATGACGATAGGAGGCATGCGGCGTTTGCCCATCATGGACGGAATGCTCGCTTTATAAACAATATTATTAACAGATGGTAAGACAAAAAAAGTTACGAGACCAAAACCATCTGTAGCCAATGTTAACAATGTACAGGCTGCAATACCAGGGATATACTGCATGACCTGACTACAGGACGTCAGGGTTTTTGTTTGCAGCTTTTGAAAAAAACCTTCTTTTTCATAGTGATGAGCAACTGCCTCTATACATGCATCAACAATAAACGACCGCACATCTAAATCCATGAGACCAACACTTTCTTTCAGAAAAGCATCGAGCTCTTGTTTATTAGGGGGCTGCTTTGCAAGCATCTTAAGAAAATCATGGTATTTTTCCTTGGTCAATTTAATACCATATCTGTTTTCTGGTTTCATTTACTCATCATCATCCAATCATATTACTTAGTAGATAGGACAACTCATTAAAAAATTATTAAAGAGATATTAAAAAAAACTGTAATAATTTTTAATATCGATCCTATATATCCGGTATCGATATTATGAGATTAAAAATAATGGATAACCAACCAACCAACCAACCAACCAACCAAATCAAAGCATCCCTCAGCTAATTGATGAAAAAAACATTAGGTCTTTTCACTCACAGCTCGAAATTGCGAAAAATCTCGCATACAATATTTTTTTAGCTCTAGAGAACTCCTCTATTGATCAAGCCTCTAGCGCTTATCAAAATGCTAAGAGCCGGCACACTCAAATTTCAAATCTATTTGATCAGACAGGCTTTACTACGACATCCTATGATTACAATGAAATCAACAAAGCCTATGCAAAACTTCAGAAAGATATTATGGGATTTTCTGCAATAGAGCAAAATGAAATCCTTATTGCATTAAATAATGGCTACAATAAGTATTTTTATGACTTATGTTATAAATTTCTCAAGGCATCAAACAAAGAGAATACCGATTCAGCAGATAAAGAGAGACATATTAAATCATTAAGTTACTTACATGCAGCACACATTTTGCAAGCGCTCCCTTCTCGATCGGACGTCAAGTATAAAGAAGCGTACGATGCGGCTCAAGCTGAAATTGAAAAATTTGATAAGCAGTTACTTGAAGTTGGAGCTGCTAAGGGGTTAAATCTAAACGCTTCAAATATTGTGTATTCAAAAGGCCTTGAAGCAGGTAGACAGCATCCTTTCGAACATTTTTTTAATATTTTATGGGCGCATTTGACATTATATTTTCACTCGTTATTACAGATTAGACTTGAAGTAGCACCTTCGGGCGATCGTATGAAAATGAGTAATCATCCAGAGGCAGTTATATTGTCAAAGCATAATGAACTGCAACATCGAATCCAATATGCGCATTTACCTCAGCAGGCAAATCACCCTCTAACGGACAAGAAATTCAGCATACCGTCAAGAAACCCTATCAATTTTATGGCGCATATCTTAGAAACTGAAGTGGTAACATACCAGAGAGGCTTCATAAATAGTGCTAATCATTTATCAGAAGCCACACAATATTATGTGGTTTTTGGGGCAGAAGGGTGGGCGAGGATACTGTGTGATTACACAATGAATCCTAATATTAAAGCCTTCAGTGATGCAATTGATGCATGTTGTGACCGTTTTGATATGAGTGGGGTACGGTTACACAGGCAAGGATTAGAACAGACAACTTTTTTAGAAAAATCCAATCATTTTCAAGAAGCTTACGCTCCTCTTATTAAGGAGATAACCAATAACGAGCAATTGGATAAGCAGATAAAAGAATTTTTCAGACTTCTATCCGATCTTTCTTCAAATAGTGACGCAAATCTCAATACTGGTCCATTTAAAGGCATGAAGCTCATTATTGAGCACTGTTTTAATCCTGCTGATAGAGAGCTTGCAGCGCTTTGTGCAAAAGCTTATTTCCATGCGCTGAGATTTTATGAGGATGAGCGCCCAGCAATGAGAGAGCATTTACGGGGATTCGAAAATCTTAATCTTGATCGGTATATTCCGAAAAATACATCGACTAATAAGAACACTGCTGCTTCAACATCCTCAGCAACACTTACTTTTAGCCCCAACAACCCGAATCTTCAATCGAATCGCACTGAGGATATTCTTGGCCATCGAAAAAAACAACAAAAGGGATAACAGTGTATTAATATTTCATGAATATATCTTTGACTTCAAAAGCCTCAACGAGGCTTTTGAGTGAAAGAGTGATATATATTATCGATAAAGATACTGATAACAGACTAGCAAGTTAGCAATACCTAGCCAACCATCGATTCTATCAAGCACACCGCCATGCCCTGGCAAGATATGACTATAGTCTTTGACTTGGACCACTCTCTTAGGCAATGACGCAAATAAATCCCCCCATATTGCACCAATCAGCATTACCCACATTACGAGATATGAGGGATAGAACAAAGGCGCTGCAAAAAATACTGCATGGACACCAAGAACTGAAGCCAGATATCCTGTGTATGTTTTTTTAGAGCTAATGTTCCATCCAATTCGATACTTTTCGGCAGGAAATAGTGTGCCAGTGAGATATCCTAGAGTATCAACGATGATAGCGGTCAGGATAATTTTCAAAAAAAATACTGAATCTGTGAAAAAACACTGAGCTAATCCTAGCGCTCCAATATATAAAAAGGCTGTGAATGTGTACCCAATTTGCAATCTATTACCGTCATAATTTTGGAGAAATAAGAGTAGTGGATTGAAAATCATTAACAGTGAGAGTGCTATCATCATTGCAATCAAAATAACAGGATGCTTGATATATACAAAGGCCCATAGAAGTCCGAGCAAAAGATTTTGTGGATTAAAAGGAACCAATTTTTTTAGAAAACTGAGCCACTCAATCATGGCAAATGCGAGAACAAGCTGAAGAATGAAAAAAAGCCCGCCCCATCCAGCTGCAAGATATGTTATAGCAACTGCAGTAAATAGAGCGAGTGATGTATATATCCTAAGAAGGTAGGGGCGCATGAAGGGGTTAAACCTTCATGAGTTCGGCTTCTTTTTCGGAAACGAGAGTATCAACTTGAACGATGGAGTCATCAGTAAGTTTTTGGATTTTCTCTTGGAATTTTTTACTCTGATCTTCCGGTAAGATTTTTGCTTTTTCTTGGTCTTTTACATCTTGATTTGCATCACGACGGATATTACGAATAGCGACTTTTGCTTGCTCAGCGGTTTGCTTAACGAGCTTGACGATTTCTTTACGACGCTCTTCGGTCAGAGGAGGGAATGGAACACGAACAATATCACCAGCAGTTAAAGGATTTAATCCTAAATCGCTTCCATGAATGGCACGCTCGATAGCAGGGATTAATTTTTTATCCCAAGGTTTCACAGCTAAAACAGTTGCACTTTCGGAGGTTACTGAAGCGACTTGGCTTAGAGGCTGTTCAGTTCCGTAAGTGGCGACCATGAGTCCGGAAATAAGTGCAGGGTTTGCACGACCTGCGCGTTGTTTTGCAATTTCTTTTTTGAATGCGTCAATAGCACGATTCATTTTTTCTTGAACAGGATTCATATCAAACATAACAATAAATTCTCTCTTTAAGGTTGAACAAATGTACCATACTTTCTTCCGAAAGCGAGGTCAAGTAGGGTTGTTTCACGAGATAATCGTGTCACTAAAATTGGTAGTCGATGGTCATTACACAGACTAAATGCTGCTAAATCCATGACAGCATACCGCTGTGTCAGAACACTTTCAAAGGAAAGATTGTCGAACATTTTAGCATGTGTATTTTTTTTCGGATCGGAATCATAAATTCCGCCACAATCGGTTAATTTTATAAGCAATTGACAATGAGTTTCAATAGCTCGCACAGCAGCGCAGGTGTCTGTTGAGAAAAAAGGGTTGGCAATGCCACCAGCGTAGAGCACAACAGAGGATTGGATTTTTTGGCGTGCGGCATGCGGGTCGAAAAAATGAGCAATACCTTGCAAAGGAACAGAGCAAAAGAGTGTGGTCTTGACACCTTTTGACTCAAGCAAATCGCGAAGTAATAGTGTATTCATGACCGTAGCGAGCATACCAATCTGATCGGCCGTAGTACGTTCAATATTTTGGTAGGTCATTTTAGCGCCACGCAGGACGTTTCCACCTCCGGTAACAACACCAATTTGGGTGCCAGCTTGATATGCAGCAGCAATTTGCTCTGCATAAAAACTGATGGTGTCTTCACAAAAAACGCTCTGATGAGATGCAAATGATTCACCAGAAATTTTAAGCAAAATGCGCTGATACACAGGAGACTGTGTCATATATTGGACTCCTTATAGAGAAAAAATCAAAAATTCTATAATATTGCCAGCCTTAATTGATCGAGTGTTAATGTATGGTCGTTCATAATCTCGATGGGTGCAAGGCCTTCTTTCATGATGACGATTTTATCTGCATACTCTAATGCGTGCTGCAAATTGTGCGTGACCATCAAGACACCAACTCTCCGCTCACGCGCAGTATTTGCAATATGTGACATGATAGCTGTACTCATTTGCGGATCGAGCTGACTCGTATGCTCATCAAGTAAGAGTAATTTAGGTCGAGAAAGGAATGCTAATGAAAACATAAGAATTTGCTGTTCCCCGCCTGATAATCCAGCAACAACACGGTCATACAATTTTTTTAATCGCTCGAAATAATGTCCTTGCTCAAATAATTCCCAAGCATCTTGCCGCTGAGTTGCAGGGAGTCGTTCCACCCAAATTTCGATATTTTCTTTGACGGTCATAGGAAAAAATAAACACTGGTCCATTCTTTGTGTCAGTGATATTACCCAGCGCCCCATTTGTATATCAGATATGTGGCTAAACGGTATGCTATTGAGATATATCCTTCCGTGCGTAGGCTGATATCGATTGCCTACAATTTTCAAAAATGTTGATTTACCCGAGCCATTTTGACCAATGACAGCACAAAACTCCGACTCTTGTAGAGTAAAAGAGAAATTTTGCAACAATGGTGCAATAGAGCGCGGATACGAAAATGTTAAATCATCGACTTTCAATAAATCAATCATGAAACGACTCCTAAAGAATATCCTTTAGAGGATCGGAGACTTGCAAACAAAATCAGTCCAATAAAGAATTTTAAATGTACAGGCTGGACACCAAATTTCATGAGGAATGCCAGAATTGCAAAATATGTAAATATTCCAATAAATGCTGATAATAAATCAAATCCTGGATGATACACCTCATTCTTGGTTCTAAAAATATGATGGCCTATCATTAATGCACCAATGGCAATAAGCGCCACACCGGAACCCATATTTAAATCTACGAATCCGTTAATTTGAGCAAACAATGCGCCAGTTACTGCAGTTAAAAACGAGCCCATCGACAGTCCGATAATTCTATATCGCTCAGCAGGAAATCCCATTTTTATTAATAAATCATAGTTATGTCCAAAAGCACGCATCAAAAGGCCATATCTTGAACGGCATAGGAGATAGACGATTGCAACGAGAATAATATTTATAAAAGCAAGACCAATAATCCATTGAGAAAAGTATCCAGCTTTAAGAAGGGTTAATTTTCCAAGCAATGAATAATTTGGGCGACCAAGCACTTCAAAATTCACTGAATACAACATGAAGGTAACGAGTATTCCTACAATCAGATCGCGGATATGATTTCCTCGCTGCATCAGAGCAACAATCCAACCTAAAAGGATACCGAAAAAACCCGCAATACATGTTGCTCCCAACGGTCCCGCAAAGGGGAGTGTTTTTGCAAAAACAGCCCCACCTAAAACATAGACACCATCGGCACTTAAGTCGGTTAATTTTAAAAGTCTATAGCTAATGTATAGGCTTAATACAACAGGATAGAACAAGAATGTCTGCTCACATACCATTAAGAAAAAGTCAATAACTTTCATTGTGTTATCCTCAACTTTGTGCCATCTGCTCAACAAATGTTACTGTCCATGGAGATTTTTCAAGAATCTCTACAGAAAGGACTTTCTGTTTCTGAAATGCATCCATATTTACAAATAAATCAGGCGTATCTAAAACTGTAACATGCTCAACCCCAGCGCAGTCATTTTTAAGGATGCGCCGTACGACTTGTCCTGTTGATTGCCCAATCGATCGCTCAGATATTGTAAGTGCCATTGTAGCACCCGCCTTTAATGAGCCGTCATCCGAAACAATTAATGGAATATGTCGTTTTTCACACTCCTCAAGAAAGGATGGGATTGCGCTTACCATTAATAAATCTTTCAAAATTACAATAGCTTGCACATCACTTGGAAGTGACTGCAAGGCAAACGGAACATCCTGTAGTGTTGAAATCATACGTTCATGAACTTTCATTGGCCTTGTAAAAGGAAACTGTTTCATATCAAAGACTTCATCGATGACTTTATCCTGCGCGCTATAACATAATGCCCAATTATTTATATCCTTTAAGTAATCAATTAATGGCCAAATAACAATTTTATCATCAACGCTGTACACATTATCATTTGTTTCAACTTGAGCTGCACAGCACACTACAGGTCGGTCATGAATCATTGATAAGGTCATTTGGCTTGTCATAGTACCAATCGGAACTACCACTTGAGAGCCATCATGTTGAATTTGACGAATAAGAGCCGCAAGAATATTTAAATCACCATGAGCTCGATATACACGAATTTTAAATTCAGACTGATCGAGCTCTGATTGAATCCCAGAAAGGATATCCTCCATGGCCTGATGTTCGGCAGGAATAACCACTGAAACACGAGTTTCTGCCCACCCAAAAGACATCCACCATAAACTTAACGAAAGATATAACATTAAATTATACGGAAGATGATTAAAAATGGATATTTGCATAAAACCTCAAAAATGGACTTATTTACTACCAGAATCATTATAATCGTAATAATTCAAAGCCACAATCAAAAGAATGACTCCATGATAGTGCCAATATTTTAGCTTGTTTAACTCGATAGATCTTTTTTACCGGCGCTATTTCTGGTCATTTTTTAGTGACTCAATTTGATTCAGAGACAACTGCGTTGCCTTTTGAATGACAGATAAATCTAAGCCCATTTCTAAAAGCCGTATTGCGACTTCTTTGCTACTTTCTAACTTTCCCTCTAGCTTTCCTTTCTCAATACCTTTCTCAATCCCTCGTTGTATACCTTCTTCTAGCCCAATTTGCTTAAATAAGCCTTTCTGCACATCGTTGAATTCATACATCTTTTCAACCTCCTGACTAGATTCTTCAACTTCTTTTGGTAAATGTGTTAATAATTCATATGCTTTCCATAACACTGGCTCTTCTTTTTCTAAATGCTTGAGCTCTTTCAGCTGCCTTAGCTTATGCCTTGCAAATAAATTCAACCATCTCACCAATCTTTGATTTTCATTATTTTCTTCAATCTCTTCAAATCGCTTTGTCAGCGCACTTAAGTTATATTGATGATTAGTGCTTTCTAACTTACCCTCTAATTTTCCTTTTTCAATACCTTTCTCGATACCTTTCTCGAAGCCTTTCTCAATCCCTCGTTGTATACCTTCTTCTAGCCCAATTTGCTTAAATAAGCCTTTC
>VGTX01000047.1 GCA_016874315.1 Gammaproteobacteria bacterium
ATGTTATGGTCTGGAGCTAAAGACGGCCTTTTCTCACTAGAAAAGGCCGTCTTGGAAAGTCTTTACGCTCAAAAACGTGCAGGGGCTGAGAAAATTATTACTTATTTCGCAGCCCTAGCAGCAGAGCTTCTATCAACTATTCCTTAGTTTCGTCTTTTTTAGACTTTTTAGCAGCTGTCGCTTTTTTAGCGACGGCAGGCTGCTGCTCTACAGGAGCTGCTGCTGGCTTAACTGCTGCTTTCTGATATTTTTGATAGAATGTATCAATTCTACGATCTGGGTCAACAGTTTTTTGAGTACCACTGTAGTATGGGTGACATACACCACAAATCTCGATCTTTAGCGTGCGAGTAGGGCTTTTGCTATAAGTCGATTTTGTCTTAAAAGTGTTCCCACATGTGCAAGATACTGTAATTTCTTCATAATTTTCGTAAGTTTTCTTTTGGGCCATGATATATCAACCTGGTTTTTTCTGGGAAATCAAATAGTTTTGTAGGAGTATTATACAGATTTGAATAAATCTTGCCAAGATAATCGATGCATTGCGAGCACTTCTTCTGTATTTTCACGACAATCACTCCGCGCACTGATACGCCGAGGGGCTGAAATGATATGTATATTAAAGCCCAAAGACTTATATAACTCTAGTATTCTAGGGGTTGCATGATTCATCAATACAGCGGGCACGGATTGCGACTGTACCCACCGAGCAAGCAAAACCTGCTGCTCAAACGAAAAAGATGACTCATAATATCCCTGCCAGCCATGATCGTAGGGCGGATCGCAAAATAAAAAATCTTTTTTTTGAATCTCTAAAGTCTCAAACGATCCAACCTGAAAAGTCCAGTTTTTTAACAAAACACTATATTTATCCCAAGGCAGCTGAAGACTTTTACGATAGCCAGATCCATAGGGCGTATTAAAAAACCCTGCCTTATTGAATCGACATAGTCCATTAAATCCTAATCTATTTAAAGCCCAAAAGAGTTGCGCACCTCGTAACGAGCTATCAGCCCCTATTGTAATCAGCTGATTAAATTCAGAGCGAATTGCAGTATAAAATTCTTTAGAGACCTCAAGATCTATAGGCTCAAACTCTTTTAATTGAAGGCTTTTATAAAAATTAATAAGATGTGGGTTAATATCGGATGCTAAAACCGGTATGTTTTTATGTGATGCGATTTCAAAAGATAGCGACAAGCCCCCGGCAAATGGCTCAACAATCCGCCGGCAAGGCACCTTAAGCAATGCATCTCGATATCGGCGAACAAACCAACGCTTTCCTCCAGCCCATTTTAAAGGAGGGGGAGGCCCTAATAAAGAAGTCTTCACAGTAAAATCCTTTTCTCAATCAAACGGTCATGATAGAATGAGCAACAGTGTTAAAATTCATTGGAAAATGAGATGGCATTCGTCGTCACCGACATTTGCGTTAATTGTAAATTTACAGATTGTGTGGAAGTTTGTCCAGTCGATTGTTTTTATGAAGGGCCTAATATGCTCGTAATCGATCCGGATGAATGTATCGATTGTGGACTCTGTGAGCCTGCATGCCCTATTAATGCGATCGTCTCCGAGGATGAGCTTCGAGAAGATCAGCAGTTTTTGCTGGATTTAAATCTGAAATATGCAAGAAAATGGCCAAATTGTTCGCAAAAGAAATCATCGCCATTTGACACAGATCACTGGAAAAACCAAGATAATAAAGTTAATCTTATTGAAGATTATGATTGAAAAATACTGATTATCTTGTTAATTTATTTAAATATATTATGCACCCGTAGCTCAGCAGGATAGAGCGTTGGCCTCCGGAGCCAAAGGTCAGAGGTTCGACTCCTCTCGGGCGCACCACCCATAAAAAAGCCTCTCTATATAGCGAATCATTACAAAAAAATACTCTTTCATCACTGCATGGTGAAAATTTTGTATCGGGTTTGAACAATATGCAAAATGCATTCCTGCTTTATAAGCCATTACTCCGCCTGTTGCAAATCTATCATCCACCATCAACAATTCAAAAAACTCACATCCCCAAATTTTTTGTAATATCTCAACGCCTTTTATATTAGGCTTTTTACATCCAGGAGGCACCCAAATGACATTAGGCATTCTATCTTGCAACCACACCTGTCTTTTCTCAAACAACCGTTGTGATTGATTTGAATAAATACCCAATAATATTCCAGCAGCTTGTATCGATATCATCCACTCTAACGTCTGTTTAGGAATTTCGATAGAATCGATACTCGTCATGACACCATCACAATCTAAGACAACTCCCTTAATTCCTTGTTTGAGCAACCAAGGAATAGGGATATCATATAGTCTGTCAAATACATGAAAAAACGAACTGTGCATATATTTTTGAAAAGACATTTTTACTCTTATTCGACAGTTACAGACTTGGCTAAATTTCTTGGCCTATCAGGATGCTGGTTTAATTCTAGTGTTATTTGCAACGCCAACATTTGAAAAACAATAGTAAAAAGGATTGCTGTTTCCACAATACCAGCACAAGGTATGACACAAGGCGCAAAATTTCCGGATTCGAGCAGCGTACGTGATGATTCCTGACCGATGATCCAAACCTTAGCTTTACGAGCCTTCACCTCTTGAACAGCAATAAGTTGCTTCCAATCCGTATGATCTGCCTGAGCGCATACAATAACCAAGGTTTTTTCATCTACTAATGCTAGAGTTCCGTGCTTTAGCTCTCCAGCAGGAAACGCGTGCACGTGCTTATAAGTAAGCTCTCTCATTTTCAAAGCACCTTCCGCTGCAATAGGTATGAGAAATCCTCTTGCAATAATTAAGATTGAGTTGAAAGACGCAAAGCTTTTAACATCTTTTTGCCAAGCACGATCTTGTATGACTGCTGCTATAGCCTGTGAAAATTTTCTAACATGTAATGTTGCCGTATCATGGTGCTTGAATAGATGCCCCATCCAAACAATCTGCGCCGTAAAGACTTTTGTAGAAGCCACACTATATTCTGGCCCTGCATTGATTGCTATAGTTTTATCGACATGCTGTTCGATCAATGCCCCTGACCTGTTACAAAAAGCAATAACCCGAGCATAGTGACTGCCATGAGATCGAAGTGCAGAAAGAACATCAGCAGTTTCTCCAGACTGAGAAAGTGCGATCAAAAGCGTCTTTCGTGTAATTAACGGTGGCTGATCAAGAAATTCACTTGCAATATAGGCGTGTACTGGTATATCAGAACCACTACTAGATCGCAAAAGTGTTGCAAACCATCCTGCATAATACGAAGATCCGCACCCTATAAGGTGAATTTCTTCATATTCATAAATATCAAAATCAAAATCATTTTGATACATCAACACAGGTAATAACTCAATTTGTTGATATATTTCTGCCTCTAAATAAGAGGCATATATTGTATTTTTAGAGGATATGGCCTTCTCAACAGCATATTGCTTCTGTTGTGCGCAATACGTCTGTAACTGCTCCACTGAGGCAATAGATCCATCGTAACTAATAATATCATAATCTGAAATAAAGATGGCTTTTGTGCAGCCTGCAGGCAAAGCAGCTAAATCAGAAACGATAAAAACGGATTGATCTTGATCGAAACTAACAGCTAAAGGCAATCCTAGTTTTGCGGCGATTAATTGAGAATTTGTCAGATCACTTAATACAATAGCAAACGAACCTTTAAGTAAATCAATTACAACAGCTATAGCTTTCTTAAAATCCCATTCAGGATAACACTCCATCATTTCAGCGATTTTCGCTAAAATGCACTCCGAGTCAGTATCAGATTTTAGATTATTGCGAAAACGATCTGGCAAACTTGAACGTATTTCTTCATAGTTCTCGACAACACCATTATGGACAATCATGCAATCATGCCCACGAATGTTCCAATAATGCGGATGGGCATTACGCTCTGCCACAATACCGTGTGTTGCCCATCGTGTATGTCCCAAACCAATTAATACAGGCCGTAATTCAGGCCATGTTTCATTTGAGGGGGCTCCTAATTTTTTAAACAATTCAACATAATTCGTTTGTGTTTTATATCCTATACCAAAAGAATCATATCCCCGATACTCTAAAGCACATAATCCATCCCACAATGCTTTTTTAATATCAGTTCCCAGACTCAATCCTGCAATCACTCCACACATAGTATCAAGACTCCTGTTTACGTAATGCGCGCTGCTTTAAATCGGCTCGTCGTGTTACCAAAGTATATGATGTAATAGATTGGGTCAATGTTGTACCGGCACCAACATATGCATAAGAATGCAATGTCAGTGGAGCAATAAGCTGTGAACTCGATCCTACAAAAACATGATCTTCGATTAACGTGCTATATTTTTTCTTGCCGTTGTAATTACATGTCACAACAAAAGCACCAATATTACAATCCGATCCACATGTTGTATCGGCCATATATGCAAAATGCTTAATTTTAGTGTGTTTACCAATTGAACTGCGCTTAACATCTGTAAACGATCCAATAACAGATGCTTCACCAATTGCCACTGATGAGCTCAACTTTGCATAAGGACCAATACAACTCATACTAGCCAAAGTACTATCATGAACAGAGCTAAATGGATAGATCTGTGCACTATGAGCAATAGTTACGTCACCATCCAGCCAACATGGGCCATATAGAGTGGCTCCGGGCTCGCAATTAACCTTACCAGTAATTAAAATATGCTGGCAATTTTGCAAAATCGCTCCCTGACGCACAATATTTTCTCGTTCAATTTGATAATACGCTTGTTCAACTTGTTCAAAATCAGCCCAAGTATTCACACCCAAAACTCTTCGAGAGTCGCGCTCGAGAATAACCTCAGTATTAAAAGAATATACCGATTTTGGCTTCCATATGGATGTCAAAAACCACTCTGAACGCTCAGCAGATATATTAAGCTCAATTTGTCGTAAAGCATCAACATCACATGCATATAGGCCCGCATTAACTTCACGAATATAGCTTTCTTCCCCAAGTAACTCACAATCTTCTTTGACTCCTATGAAATTTCGAAACTCATCTCGCAAAATTCTTCCATACCCTTGTGGATTAGAGAGCTGCGTACTGACCAGCCCAAACGGTCTTGTTGTTGATCGGAGGGTTTCAATTAAATTCGAAGATACGAGTGGCATATCACCATTACAAATAACAACTCGTTTAGCGCTCACATAGGGCAAGCCCTGCTTTACAGCATCCCATGTCCCATTTGGCTCGTTTTGTGGTATACAATTAACATTATATTTTTTCGCAATTAATTCAAAATCACTAAAACGCTCAGGTGATATAATCAAAAGACATTCTTTCCATGAATACGCTGACAAGGTGCGTAATACGCGCTCAATGAGCGCAACACCCACCAAAGGATAAAACAACTTACCTTTTGGATGGGGAAATCGCGTCGATCGCCCAGCCGCCAGAATAATACAGCTTATATCACTCATTGTAACTCCTTTACAAATTGAATATTATTGCCCTTGCAACGACTTTGCATGCTGTGTTTTTTGGAACTCAATTACCGCTTCGATACACGCAGGCACATCTTCCAACGCCAAATCTTTATTAGGATAAATAGAAAACAAACCTTTTGGACCACTAATGTAAATCATCGGTAAAGCTATGAGTCTATAATTTTTAGCCATTGCAAGATCATCATATATTTGCTTTCTTAAAAAAGAATTATCAACAGAATTCCAAAGCTCTTCAAAATGATCGTGTCCAATATTTTTCATATGCTTTAGTAACTCATGATCGGTAATTCTTTTTTTTCCACCGAGTTCGTATAAAGCTAGAACAAACTGCTCTCCTTGTTCATTCTGCTTTAAGGCATAATATGCTTTAATTAATTGCGTACCAATGTGTGAGGTAGCTAGTGGATGTCGATAAACTGGATACTGAACACTCTCATAAAAATATTTGCTCAAAGCAGGGGCTAATTTTTGACACCCTGCGCATTCAAAACTATAAAAATAATGAATTTCTATTTTGGGCGTTGCTGCTATATGCTGCACAGGAAAATAATGCTTAAAACATTGAAATTTCTGATCTGCTGCGCTCACCACTCCGATAAGGAACATAGCCCATACAATTGCCTTAAAAACGCTCTTTATCATAGCGTGTCGCGACTCCTTAATCCTTGTAAATAATAAGCAACTGCCTCGATTTCTGCATCAGTTAAAGAATTTGCGATCTTACTCATCATCACATGATGTCGCGATCCCTCTCGGTAATGCTGTAATTGAGCAATCAGATATTCTGCATGCTGTCCAGCAAGTCTTGGATAACCTGCCCGATCGTTTCCACTTCCTGTTGGACTATGACAACTCGAACATGCAGGTATATTTTTCTGTAATACTCCCCCGAGATAAATGCGCTCTCCCTGTATCAAATCCAGTCGATTTGGCGCTGACTGCTCGATCTGTTTTAAACGAGCATAATATTCCGATATTTTAGATATTTCATCAGCTGATAACGCAGCTGCAATAGGTTGCATAATATCAGAAGACCTATTTCCATTTGAACCCTTTGCGAGCTCTATTAATTGCGCAGAAAGATATGTAGCATGTTGATGAGCTAAAATCGGAATAGAAGGCATATCTATAGCAGCCCCCTGCTCTCCATGACAACTTGCACATACCGCCATAATGGGAGCCAATCCATCATCAAGATGTATGGTCGGCAAAACAGCTTCCACGTTCGCTTGATCGACTGCACAAACATAACCTACACTCATGAGCGAAATATATATAATAACTAAAAGCTTGGGTATGATTTTCATCCTATAGAACACCCTTTTGTGAATATAATAGATATTGCTTAGAGGATAGCATGTATCAAATGCTATGCTTGATTATAAAAAAACTATCACTTCAAAAATATGCTCTCAACTTGTTAATAAATATAAAATATTATACTAAATAGCCTTACAGATGCTTGATTCAGTACTCAATCATAAAATATATCATATTGATAAAAAAAGATATTTATGTTCTAATGCTTCAATATTTAAAAATAAGCTTATATTTAATGTTTCACCATGCACACTTTGTCAAAAGCTGCTCAGATTGGCGACAATGGCCAGAACATTCCAGTCCTGTTCCTATTGTTGGATTTTGGGGTCGATCGAATGTCGGTAAGTCCTCATTGCTAAATGCCTTACTCGGTGAAAAAATTGCTCATGTATCGAACACTCCAGGTCGCACTCAACTTTTAAATCTCTTCTTTCACCCAGCGCGCAAAGAACGGGGACCTGATTGCTTATTTTGTGATTTACCAGGATATGGATATGCAAATGTCTCAAAAAAAGATGCCAATCTTATTAGTGGGCGATTGTATGATTATCTAGAAAACAGCCCTTATAGCCCGAACATGCTAATATGGCTGCTTGATGCCAGACATGGATGCACTTCTACAGATTTTAGCGTAGTGCCATTAATTGCAGCCCTTGCTGAAAAAGCGGAAATATGTGTTATTAGTACAAAAAATGACAAGATCTCACGAACGCAACAGCTT
>VGTX01000048.1 GCA_016874315.1 Gammaproteobacteria bacterium
CAGCATCAAAGAACACCGCCTTCTGCAAAACAAATTAATCAATCAATAAAAATATCGGCCAAAAGCCGAGAGCTTGCTTGACCCGCCTCTGAAAGAAGCGCGGTTTCGCAAGCATTTTGCTCAAAGGACATATTGATCATAATCGCTAAATTACGGTTGGTTACATACTTTCTAGAGATAGCATGTCCGTATAATTACAGTATTTGTAACCTTAGCCACATGCCTAATCATATATTGGCAAGTTTCAGGCATTACTTGAATGTTTTTAAGTTTACCATGTGGCTATAATTACATCATGAGTAATTATACGAACATGCTGATACAATAAATTAAACATTTTGCTTGCTCTCCCCTGAAAGTAGATATATCATGTTCTTATAATTACACTATTTGTAATTTTGGAAGCATGGCAGTTATATGCATCTACAGTCTTACATAAAACAGCTCAGGAGATATGGGGAACGAGCCTTCACGATTGAAGATATTTTGGAAGAATTCAAAGTATCTCGCAATTATGCCAGAGTGGCTTTATATCGCCTTATTAAAAGCGGCGACCTTGTCTCCCCAGCTAAAGCTTTTTATGTCATTGTGCCTCCTGAATATCAAACATACGGTTGTATACCTGCAGAACAACTTATTCCCATACTCATGAAGCATCTAAATATCGATTATTATGTTGCCCTGTTATCAGCAGGGTTATTTCATGGAGCGACCCATCAAAAGCCCGCTAGATTCCAAGTCATGTTGAATAAAAGGATGAGCGGTAATTTGGTTTTTGGTGATGTTGAAATAGAGTTTATTTATAAAAGTTCACTCTCCGGACTTCCAACTCAAGATTTCGTTGTGGATACTGGCTATCTTAAAGTTGCATCACCTGAACTCACTGCAATCGACTTGCTTAATTACCCCTCTCATGCGGGTGGGCTTAACCACATAGCAACCGTTTTTTCTGAATTAGCCGAAGCTATAGATCCGAAAAAATTGATAGAGCTTGCTGAAAAGATCAATGCCAGATACCAACTACAACGCATTGGTTATATTTTAGAGAAAATTGATGTCATGGATGAAGATAAAAAAGCTCAAATCATCGAGGCTTTAGAAGCTTTTTTAAAGGAAAAAATGAAATATTACATACCCATCGCTTCTGAAATAGAAAAAAGGGGTTACCCGAGATCCAAACGATGGAAAATAATAGAAAATACTGAAGTAGAAAGCGATTTATGATCCCAAATATTTTTATACAAAATTGGTCTAATCATGTTAAATGGCAAACACCAGCCCAAATTGAACAAGATCTCATTATAAGCAGAGCGTTAGTAGATTTGTACAACGATCCACACATCAAAGACGCTTTAGTTTTCCGCGGCGGTACGGCGCTCAACAAATTATTTATTAACCCGCCGTCTAGGTATAGTGAAGATATCGATTTCGTGCAGAAAAACGCTGATCCAATCGGCCAAACAATTAAAGTGAAAATCAAATTAAGGCAGCAAAAACGCGTTGCCCTGAGCATTTGAAAAATAGAGTTGAATGGGTTGTTGCTGATATCTACGAACTTGAAAAATTAAACAAGACATTTGATATGGTGTATTGTCGATTTGTTTTACATCATATTCACAAACCAAGACTGGCATTGACTGAAATTTCTCAAGTATTAAAACCAGACGGTATTTTTATTGGCATCGAAGGTATCATAAATTATGCTTACAGCTATCCAGAGCAAACTGCTTGGCCACAACTCAATTTTCCAATTGAAGTTGCAGAAGGTGAAAATCGCAACGGCAATATTGGCAAAATGCTGCCAAACTTGATCAACCAAACTCATATGAAATGCATCGATGCCTCCATCTATCAACCCATACTTATTGATCCAGATGTAAGGCAATTATTGCTTCAAAATGAGTGCATCGATAATAAGGAATATCTAATAAGCGATTGCCATATGGGTGAAATTGAATGGCAGAAAAAATACGATGGTTTAAAGGCGTGCATTGATGACAAAAGCATTTTAATAGGCTTTTACGCAGCTAATTTCACAGCAAGCAGGAAAGTAAAATGAGCAAGATACAATACACTATTGAAAATGCCCCTGATGCTTGCAATGATATAGAATTTTTGGAGCTTTGTTATGGTTTCGTTAAAAAACTTGGCCACAGAACCTAAAACCAGCGAGGTAGTTTATTTTGATTCAAATGTGTAAATAATCCAGTCCTCTTCTTTAATCGTTGCTTCAGTTTTAGAAGGGACTACTAAAGTAAAATTTTTAATGGCTCGTAACCAAAATGAACAGGCTATTGGATTGCTCACTAATACCCTGACTTGCCATGGGCCCTTAAACTGCTCCCATATCTTCAGAGCGGCTGCAGTACCAACACCGTGTCGCTTATATTTTTTCATGACAAAAAACTCAGCAATATCCCAAACCGTTGTATCATCTGAAATGGGCGATCCTTTCTGCACCAAAACAAACCCAGCTATTTTCGTGTCAACGTAAATCACGTAAGGGAAGCGCGTGACTTCAGTCCAATACAAAGGCAGGCTCTCATATCCATAAAAACCATTATCGCCAATATCAAAGTCACAAAATTCTGTGAAGTCGTAGGCGTATAATTCTAATAAATTCGCCAGTAATGGCTTCTGTTCTATGGTGGCTTTAACGACTTCTACTTGCATACTGTATCCTCATTTTTATAGTTCCCACAGAACCTAGAATTTCTCGTAAATGTTGAATGGTATCAGACATTGCTCTTCTCATGTTCAATCAGCCATTGTTTACGCGCAATTCCACCGCCATAGCCACCAAGATCACCATTGCTATTGATGATGCGGTGACAGGGTATGATAATCGCCAGTTGATTGGCACCATTAGCATTTGCAACCGCGCGATAAGCTGTGGCCTTGTCAATCGCTTTGCTTTGCTCCATATAACTTCGTGTCTGACCATATGGAATATGCATGAGCTCCGCCCAAACACTTCTTTGAAAGGAGCTACCTAGAAGATGTAGGGGTGTGTTGAATTTTTTGAGTTTTCCTTCGAAATAAGACTCTAATTCAAGTGTAATAGATTTAATTGAATCTGTGGTCCCTGGAATAATAGCCGCCTTTATTTTGATTCTGAGCTTTTCAATTTCGCGTTCTAAACCACGTCTGTCAACAAATTCTAAGAGGTAAAGGCCAGCCTCATCAGCAATTGCAATCATGGGCCCGAGCTTTGTATCAATCCAAGAGACCTTTAGAATTGTACGGTGTTGCTCAAATTTTGTTGGCGGCGCACCCATAATTTTAGAAAAAGCATCTCGAAATCCGCTGCTGGATTCATATCCTGTATTCAGTTGGGCATCAATGACAAGATCTCCCGCGCGTATTTGTTTCATCGCAAGCCCCATCCGTCTTGCACGCGCATATTCAACAAAGGTCATTCCAAATCTTTTTTTGAATTGACGACGGGCTGTGGATGCATCTACTGATAACGCTTCAAAATCTCTATCTTTCCAGCGTTTTGATGGATTTGATTCAACGGCATCGATGAGCGTACGGACTAAATCCGACACCTGGTTTGGATGAGAAATGGGGCGGCAACGCATACATGGCCTAAACGATGCCAACAGTGCTTCCTCAGCTGTTTTATAGAATTCACAATTCTCAAATTTTGGTTTGCGTGCGGGGCATGTTGGACGACAAAACACGCCTGTTGTCTTTACACCCACAAGAAATACACCTTCATAGTGTATATCCTTATTAAGAAGAGCTTGATAGAATTCTTGTTTTTGTACTTCCGTTATCATTTAAATCCTGTATTAATTGGGCTTTTGCTTCAAGTCTTCCGACTACTCACGCCTAGTATAAAGATTATAAAAAAAACATGCGACCGAAATTCAGGCATTGATTTTTTATCTTTAAGATTTCGTTTTATTGGTATCATCTGCTGCCCTGTAATAACGGATTAAAACCAAGCATATGATGCGCAATAATCTCAAATGATTTTTGGTCGATTTCTAAAAAGCCATAGCGAAAAACATAGCCCCACGAATTTTTATTTTTGATAAATGGCAGTGACTGTACAAGCGGTTTGATATCAATGTGCTTTGCTTCAAAATAATTGATGTTACGCCTAAATGGTTTGAATCCATCTCCCATATCTACTTGGTAAGGTACATCATCAATAACCCCCCCAATTGCGGTAAATTTTTGATAGAGATCTGATCCAGCCATCGTTATTTTAGACGAATAATAAATTACGAAATCACCACGAGATAATCGTTTAGAGGGTGTAGATTTACCGTGGCAAAATTGACAAATACCAAGCTTAAGGCCGTTTTCGACATGCTCTTTACATGCAACGCCAATCCAAAATTTTGATGAATTATTCATCTGCGGCACCTGCGGTTAATTGCGCTAGAATCTGTATAAGGCCTTTCTGCTCCCGATCGGAAACTTTACTGAAAAAAGTACTATCAATACGCTCTACAATCGGGACTAAGGTTCGCACCATATCTTTACCTTTTTCAGTAAGCGAAACGCTCTTTGCACGTGTGTCTACCTCATGCTCGGTGCGTTTTACAAGATCCATCTGAGCAAGTTTTTTAAGAGACTTTGATACAGTCATCTTATCGAGCTTAGACCAGTGAACAATTGAAACCTGAGTTGTATCATAGTGATGAGCCTCAAACCACATGAGGGTCGCCATAATGACAAACTGGGCATGAGAAACATTGTATTGCTCGAGAGCCCTCTTAATCTGCCGCTGCCAGATCATGGTTATTTGCCAAAGAAGAAACCCTGGGCTGTCTTCAGGCCTATCAAAACCAAACGGTAAGTTAGACATTGAGACCTCTTGCAAGCTTTATCAGGGATTCAGTTTCCTCTGCTATCGTATCAGCAACATTCTGGGCTACAAGCTTAATCCAGAGCCATTTTAGGGGCCCGGTAACAACAAGCGTATTGGTAAGTTTTAAGCCTTCTACAGTCTCTTCCATGGCATGAGTATCATACATTTTGGCGCCAAAGAAAGATGTACAATCAGTGAATGAATAGCCTTCATTAATTTCAGTAAGCACAATTTTTACAGGCTGAACGCCTTTAGGCTTTAAGAAGAAGTGATTGCCAACTTTGAAGTCACCCTCAAGCTTGCAATAATCCAAGTCTCCATGCCATGTTGGCCAGTTATTAATATCAGTCCAAATCCGCCAAATATCTTCTCGCTTTAAACCCTGGAATGTTTTGCTATAAGTTCTTGTCCACATATTACACCTCATGGTATTTATGTATATATTATCTGAGTTTACTATATGAGTCAAGACTACAGTTATTTTCAGTTTCGAATCTCTATCGCAATGAGGGGTCAAAAATAGCCCCTTCTACCCCAGGCAATTAGAGAGTTTGAGGACATGAGCATCCTGACCGACCCACGTTTGCATGTAATCAGAGATGGAGAGGGAAAAATTGAGATTTTCGGGGGATGGTAAATCTGGAGAAAATGAAGTGTTGTGTTCATTCTAAACGAACCCATTGAAAAGCCGATAAATACTGGATTTTGAGATGCACTGCGGCTAACCTCAAAGACGTGAGAAAGTTATCCTCCAAAAATTCACAGCCTTAACAAGTTGTGATGCAATAAAATTTCCATGTTTTCTACCCTTGTTTGAAATCAAAAGACCAGTCTCACAAGTACACTTTTTGTTCTTTGATTAAGCTACGTATAACATATTTTTTGACCATGGTTCTATGGTGAAATAAATCATGACTAAATCGAAGTCAGGTGCGGAATGGTTAAAAATAATTATTAAACGATACCAGTAGGTATCGAAATTTGAAACCTAGAGGACATAATGTATAGAATCATCAAATCTCAAGAGGCCAAAAACATCATTTTGAGCATGTATTATTGACTTAATAAAATGCTCGAAATAATATATTGTATATCTTAAGCATAATAGAGCCACAATGTCCAACCCAGTATTTATAGGCCGGAAAGCCGAACTAGAGCGCCTAAAAGCTCTGTATAAGAAGCAAGCATCTAGCCTTGTGGTCGTAAAAGGACGAAGAAGGATTGGAAAAAGTAGGCTTATAGGAGAATTTGCTAAAATATCTAGTGCCCCAAAATTTTGGAGTTTCGCAGGTCTTGCCCCAGAAGATGGCATTTCTGCCGGGCAACAAAGGGATAATTTTGCACGGCAACTCGCATTCATGCTCAAAATCCCGCCCATGACTTTTCTAGATTGGAGCGATGCCTTTGAGCATTTGAGCCTACATATAAAGCCGGGGGACATCATCCTGCTTGATGAGATTTCATGGATGGGATCAAAAGACCCTAGCTTTATCCCTAAACTCAAGGCTTGGTGGGATAAGCAAACAATCCATGTATTGCTTGTGTTTTGCGGATCTGTATCAACCTGGATTGAAGAAAATATCCTAAAGAGCACAGCATTCTTTGGGCGCATCAATTTAACCATCAGCTTAGAGCCGCTTTCCATGCCTGAAAGCGCTGAATTTCTACGAGCAATCGGCATGCAGCTTTCTCATTATGATACGTACAAGTTGCTCAGCATTGTTGGTGGTGTGCCATGGTATTTGGAGCAATTTAGCCCTGGCATGACGGCTGATGACAACATCAAACAGCTCGCCTTTGAAAAGAATGGATTACTCGTAACGGAATTTGATCGCATTTTTCACGATCTGTTTAATGGCAAAGGCTCTACATATAAGAAAATCCTAGATTGCCTTAAAGACGGAGCCCGAACCCTATCAGAAATAAGGCAGGGCATAGAATTTGCTCACAGCGGTACGTTAAGCCAAATGATGGATCATCTTGTTGTTGCTGGTTTTGTGATGAAGCAATCTTTGTGGTCATTTAAAACGACTCAGCCTCTAAAGCAAAGCTTATATAGAATCTCAGACCCCTATATGAGGTTTTATCTCAAAGTCATAGAACCAAATCTGGGTGTTATTTCTGATGGTGGATTCGATCAAGTGCCCTTATCTACCATGCCGGGACTTGAATCACATATGGGATTGCAGCTTGAAGTATTGCTTTTACAAAACCGTCCCCTATTGCTTCAAAAATTAGGCATTTCACCAGTTGATATTGTACGCCAGGGACCTTATAGACAAACGAAAACCACAACCCAACAAGGCTGTCAAATCGATTATCTCATACAAACCAAAACGAACAACTTGTTTATTTGTGAATTCAAATTTAAAAGACGTGAAATAAGTGGCGAAATCATCTCTGAAATGCAAGACAAGATATCAAGATTAAAGACACCCAAAGGATTTGCAAAAGTAGCAGTACTGTTTCATTTAAGTGGTGTTGCCTCTAGTGTTGCAACAAATCCTTACTTCTATCGCATTGTCGATCTTGTAGATTTCTTGGAAGATAACGGTGATTGGTGAGCTAGCATATGAGAAGTAGCAGCTTTATCCGAAATTCATTCGTGAACTGCACGCCCCTAAAGGGAGCATGCTTCCCATCAAGCAACATCAATAAATTGATCTT
>VGTX01000049.1 GCA_016874315.1 Gammaproteobacteria bacterium
CGTCGAGGGTTCTCTCGATTTAAATGGAACACGCATGATTGTTCATCCAGAGCGAATAGGCAATATTCCTGATACATGGGAACAATTAAAACCAACTCTAGATGATGCCATGCTTGCAACATATGCGCATCTTCAATCCCCTTTGAAAAGAGAATTGACTCTTTCCGATCGGGAAGATCGATCTTTGCAATATCACGATCTGGACTTGATTCGAGTTGAAAATCTAAAAAAAATGTATGGTAATTTTTGCGCTGTATCACCATTGAATTTCACAGTGAAGCGTGGCGAAATTTTCGGTCTTCTTGGTCCCAATGGCTCCGGAAAATCCACAACCTTTAAAATGCTTTGTGGTCTTGAAACCCCAACTTCAGGTAATGCATATATTCTCGGCAAAAGTATCTCTCCACTCGATATCAATACACGAATGAAAATCGGATATATGCCTCAAAAGTTCTCGCTGTATCGGCTACTCAGTGTCAAAGAAAATCTCGATTTCTTTGGGAAAATGTACAATGTGTCATCAAAAACTCTACAGCATCGCATCATAGAGCTGACAGATTTGCTCGATCTGAAAGAACATATTAATAAACCTGCCGGATCGTTATCTCTAGGTCTTCAGCAACGCTTATCTTTTTGCTGTGCCCTACTTCACTATCCCGAGATTGTTTTCTTAGATGAGCCCACATCAGGGGTCGATCCAATGACTCGTAAAGATTTTTGGAAGCTGTTGCTCGGACTTGCTAATCATAATATTACAATGATTGTTACAACACATTTTCTTGATGAAGCTCAATATTGCGATCGAGCTTTGATGCTTCTTTCTGGAAGCCCTATTGCTCTAGGCTCTCCAAGCGACCTCATACAACAAGCAAAAAAATTTCAAAATCAGGTGCATTCAATGGAGGATGTTTTCCTAGCACACCTCAATCATTATGAGAAAATGGAGCATGCATGAAGCAAAATATATCATGGGAAAGAGTTCTAGCTTGTGTCTATAAAGAAGTAAAACATATTCAGCGTGATTGGAGTATTGTGCTTGTCGCGCTTGTATTACCAACTCTTCTTATGATCTTATTTGGGCAGGCCCTGAATCTCGATCCAGGTCATATGAAAATGCTGATTGTCTATCCAGATAACGCGTCACCAGTGCAATCTCAGCTTAATCCATATGAGTTTTCATCGAGTTTTGCCAATATTGATGTTGAATCTCTAGACCATTCTATAAATTCTTTAAAATCTGGTCACAGCCGATCGTTTGTTTTGTTACAAGATAATAAGCAAATCAATGTGATTTGCGATGGCTCCGACCCAAATACCGCAAATATGCTGAGTAACACCATACTCGGAGTCTATCGCAATGATTTGTCTCAGCGTCGGCTTGAAAGCGGACAGCCTATGATAAAAAATATTTCAGTTTCTCAACGTTCTTTTTATAATGAAGCTAACCTTACTCAGTGGATGCTCGTGCCTGGCTCTATTGCAGTGATTATGACTCTCGTTTCGACATTGCTCACTGCTCTCGTGATTGCAAAAGAATGGGAAAGAGGTAGTATCGAATCGCTTTTTACAACAGAGCTACAACCTGTAGAGCTGTTCTTGGGGAAATGGATTCCATATTGTGCGTTAGCTCTCTCTGTGCTTTTACTCTGCTTCATCATTGCACATTTTTGCTATTGTGTGCCAATGCGTAGCTCTCCAATTACCCTGCTTTTCGTAACAATCTTTTTTTTATATGCAACGTTGAATTTAGGCCTGTGGATTTCTGCATCCTTGAAAGATCAATTTCTATGCGCCCAAGTTGCCTTAATGAGCGCTTATATGCCTTCATTTATGCTCTCTGGGTTTTTATTTGAAATACGTTCCATGCCCCTATTTACACAGTATCTCAGCGCACTCGTTCCAGCAAGATATTTTGTTCCTCCTTTACAAACTTGCTTTCTTGTTGGAGGCTCCTGGATATACTATCTTCCTTATTGCTGTATACTTTTACTATTAGGAACATTTTTTGGTTGGCGTGCTATTCAAGCTCTTTCTTTGAGGATGAGTAAATGATTAATATCAATAGAATTCTGGTGTTATGTTGGAAGGAATTTTTGCTTCTTATCAAAGATCCAAAAGCACGCTTATTTCTTATCGGGCCACCCTTAATTCAGCTGTTTATATTTGCATATGCCGCAACATTAGAAGTCAAAAATGCCAAAATTGCTATATGCAATCACGACGGTGGGCAACTCAGTCAGAATTTTGTTGAACATCTTGCAGCAGCCCCTTGGATTTCAGAATTAATTGAAACATATGATATCAATCAAATTTCCGACTGGATCGAAAAGCAAGTTGTGCTCGCGGGAGTCATTATTCCTCAATCCTTCGAATCGAATATTCTTTCTCAACAAATAATTGAAGAATCCGTTGTTTTCCTTTACACCGATGGACGACGAGCAAATGCATCGCAACTCGTCGGTGGGTATATTCAAAATATCTGCGATCAAATGACAAGGGAGATTCAGTTCCAATCAGTCGCACCACAGCCAATCGCGCGCTATTGGTATAATCCTAATTTACAAGCAATTTGGGGTACAGTGCCTGCACTTGTCGCAATTATTTCAATGCTGATGGGGTTTCTTGTCACAGCCCTCTCAATTGCAAGAGAAAAGGAAATGGGGACACTCGATTCATTATTTGTAGCACCTATTCGCTCATTTGAGGTCCTCCTTGGTAAAGCCGGTCCAGCATTTATTGTTGGAATGTTTCAGGCTCTACTTATGACTCTCGTCGGATCGTGGTGGATGCAAATTCCGTTTCAAGGCCACCTCTCTGCATTAATGCTCATCTGCGCAGCCTTTATTTACTCGGTCATTGGTTTAGGACTCTTGATTTCATGCCTTGCACGTACGCAGCAGCAAGCAATTGTTGGGATCTTTTTTATGATGGTTCCGTGCGTAACACTCTCAGGATACGCCGCCCCTATCGAAAATATGCCTATGTGGTTACAGTACTGCTCTACCATCAACCCGCTCACCTACGGTCTGTTCGGCATTCGTGGAGTATTTTTAAAAAACCTTTCAATATTCATATTACTCAAACTTTGTGCGATATTGGTCACTATTGGAAGCGTGTTTCTTGGTATAGCTCATCATGTCTTCGATAACCGTCTTATCACAGGAACATCGTAGATAAACGAATGACTCATAATGCCTATGCACTCGTAGCTCTAAACACACAAAATGCTTGTAAGATTATCCAGGTCAATAAGTTATTAAAAATACACTATACTTCTAGTCAGTAATATTAAAATTATATTGTAAAAATGCCATCTACCCAGAGTGCACAATCCGAACAAATTCGATTGCAAAGAAATTTAGAACTTTATGATCGATTTAGTTTCTTGAATTTTTTTATCTATCAGGTTGCTGTTACCTCAATATGTGCGATTGTCACAGTGATGTATCCTTCAAATATATTAAATTTATTATCTAAAATTAATGTTTATGTCGGCCTAACATCAATATATGGAATCAATTACTACGCAACACGTGATATTAATAAATTGATAAAGGAAAAAACCTTGGCAGAGTGCTTGCTCTTGCAATCTTCTCTTATTTACCAAGGGAACTATATGCAAGAAGCTGCCACTTCAAAGCTCAATCAATTGCGCAGCACATTAAGCTATCAAGACTATCTTAAAAAAATTGCAGAAACTCTCGATGAAATCAAAAAAAGTGATAGCCAACATCGTGTGGTCGCTTTGACTGATTTTTATAATATGATTCGCCTAGAACATCAACCATCATGGACAGATAGATTTCGCTTTAATATCACTCATATGTTTTCAGATGAGGAGTTACCTATCTTATCCGACCAGTTCTATGCTGATGCTTGTATAATTGCACTCTCTCATGGTGCTGATGAATTGGCATTTAAAATTTATAGAGACTATAGCTCTTTTCATTTTGGGTCTAAAATTTCCAACTCTTTAAAAGAAATTTTGAAAGAAAAAATTCATCAAGAGAAAATTCATGTCAATATAGAATTTCCAGAACTACAAAAACATACCCCATCTACTCCAAAATGGTTATTACGTATGATTAGTATGGGTCGATATTTGGGGGGTGATCTGGTTGTAGCAAGTGCGTATGTACAGGATTATATTCTTAGACAGTATATCTTAGGCCAGCAGTTGCTTGCTGTAATCGGACTTTCACTAGCAAGCATCGCTATTGTGTTTTTCGGATTTGCAAGCCTTTGTCTTGCTGTGCTCGGTATTCGTGTTCTTTCACGGATGATCCTGCGTCAAGGCCTTAAATCTCAATCATTATCAGCTTTACTTAAAGACTATCACTATACACAGGATGATAAACTGCTTTCACTGATCGGATTGAAAATACAAACTCTTCTAAAAACGAACAAGTTGGAGGATTTTCAATCCCTGACAGCTGAGACTGCGGGTGTGTATGAAAAGAGAAATGCCTTTTTTCTTGTAATGGAGTATATACAAACACATCGACAAGATTTTTCATCTGAAAAGATTGCAAGCATTCATGAAAACTTGCTTATCTTTGCAAAAACATTCCATCCTGATGGCCAAGCACTCTTACAAAAATATTACCCTCACTTGCAAGATGATAAACAAAAAGAAGCTATCAATACCTATCAAAGCCTCATGTGGTTCTTATCTTCAGAAAAGGTTTTAAAAGATCTGATTTTCCCCATCAATACCGTCGCAAGTGCGAGTGCTACAAGCATCATCTTGCTTATACCAGCATTGACTCTGACTGCTTCAATGGTTTACACGGTTGTACCTGCAGTATGTTTTATTGTGATTTTAGCTCTTTGGGCATTGGCCTCTTGGTATGTTCGATCGCGTATCACTCAAAATTTCGACAAGATTACATTATCCGAATTGCTCGATCAGAAATTCGATCGCCGGTTCGAAGAGGTCTTCTTCCAAAAGATTTTGACACTTGAAGCGCAGTATATTCAGGCTCATAATCAAAAAAATCATAAAAAATGTAACGAGATTTTAGAAGAATTTCATGCCATTCAAGATCTGAAAGATCATGAATATCCCACAGGGTTAGAGAAATATAAGCAATGGGCACTCATGAGTAAAGAGCGGTTTGAAAGCTATGACCCACAGGCGACCACAGAACCCCTTTTACATCACTTATCTACTTTATTATTTTCTCAATCAAGTGATGAAAACAGCTCTGAAAAGAAAATAATCAATAAAAATCAATAAATTAAATATAAAGCATATTGATTGTCAAATAAGATTTTATTAAAATCATAAACAGTCACGTATATACATGTAAAGATACAATCTTGTCTGTATATACACAAATATGTTTTTTATTTCATCTCAGATTTTGATCTGAAGGTAGTGTTTCAATGTTTCACGATGCTATGTCTTATCCCGATATCATGGAGGCTGTTGGGAAGAAAATTCGCAATAACCCAGAGGTCACTCTGACCTCAAAAGAAGAACAGGCAATATTGGAGTCTTGTCTCCGATCTCCTTTTATAGAGGAAATGTGTCGGCAATATCCAGAGAAATCTTGTGAAGCTATATTAAAACCGATATTGACTGATAAAATAGAAGAATATCGAGCTATTAGAATCGCGGCAATGCATCCTGTTACTCAAGGAGCTGCGCAGAATGTGAATTTGGCCTCTGTTGCCAAATCAAAGCAAGGGGTTCATGGTATAAATTACGGAAATATTAAAGATTATTTCAATACATTAGATAATGATTATGCAAATCTTCCAAAGAAATTAGTCATCGATTTCATAGGGTTTATCGAGAAGAATTCTGTATTTGAAAACACGGCTGTTAAAACGATTCTTCTTGCTGAAGAAAATCAACGTTTACATGAGCGCGTGCGACTTATGGAAGAGGCGCGTAAAGAAAATAAGCGTGTGCCAAAACTCAAAGAAACAGCAGATGATTACGACACAATTTGTACCGGCTTTCAAAAATTTCTTCGATACCTTGAGAGCGATGTTTTATGTAATAGTTCTGTCAGCTATGTGAAAAAACCTCTGGGTGTTCTGTGGTCACTCTTTAATAAGATGGACGGCGATATAAAGAGCAATCAGGAAAAATTAGATATGCTCTGTAATATTATGGCTGCATTGGACTCGGGGCGCACAGCCTATCATGCAAACGAAGGGAAATATCTTGATGCGACAGATATTTCTTGTCTAGCGGGGCTAGATGAGCGATTGTATGGTGATTTTTGCCATTTAATCCCTGCTCAAAATAATACCGATCGGAATATCATTTCTTCGTTGATACCAGAGATTATAAAGCCTTTTTTTGAGCAGAATTTTGATGAACATGGTCGAAAGAAACCACATCCTGCTGTATATGCTGAATATTATCGGGCTGCTGGATACTTTCAATTGAAAGAAGAAAAAGAGATTTTTCAATTAAAAAAAGATATCGATCGTGAACATTTGAAAACCGAATATCTTGAGCATTGCTCAAAGATTCAATCTCAGACTAATCAAAAATTATTAACTATCAAGTTCGATCAGATGATGAACGGTTTTAATGCAGCTAAATATCCTGCCAACGAGACTGCTCAGTTTGTTACATGGTTAAAAGAAAAAGACCAACTTGATGTTATTCGCGTTCAAAATATAACAGATAAATCCATTGAAAGAACAGTCGATGAAATCTTAAATGCGTTTGCAAAATCAGATTTGTTTTTAGACCGATCATATGCATTAATTATTTATCAAATACTTAAGAAAGAGCTAACTGAGGCTATCGATAATGGAGTTTCTGTAGAACATCATAAAAGTATTGAACTATTTTCACCGAAAGTAATAGTTGAGAAGAGTTATCGTAACTACCTTTATCAATTGAAAGGCCTGCCAGAACAAGGTGCTCAAAAATATTATGATTTCAAGGTGTCAGGTCTAGATGCAATTATTGAGAAATGGATTGCTGATGAGCTATGGAATGATCAAAATCCCTACGCACATATTCCATGTGTAGAATCGATTTTTTCCGATTGGTTGAAAAAAAATAAGCACACCATTAAAAGTGATGAGACAAAAAAATCACTTCTAACATATTGCTTATCTAAGAATTATTTACGTTCTGCTAAAACTCTAATAGATGGAGTGAATTCGAACACTCTAGCTGGCACATGGCTGAAAAGTTTACCGATCGAATCCTGGATGCCATTTATAGAAAGTGGCGATCGCGATTTAATTGATTGGCTTTTTAATAATTATATGGATTTGCTCTTTTCTGAAGAGCGAACAATATTCATGTGTGTTGCAGAAAAGTGTAAAAAAGATGTTTTAAGAACGTTGCTCAACAAGTTTTCTAATAATTTAGCAGTATGCAGTCAATCCGATCGCCAGGGACGAACGCCACTGTATTATGCTGCCATGTCAGGTAATCAAGACACTGTAGAGTTTCTGTTGGGGTTAAGAGAGGGTAATCATTCTTTATTTAACAATTATG
>VGTX01000050.1 GCA_016874315.1 Gammaproteobacteria bacterium
CAACACGATCACGCCCGAACTCAATCTCTTTCCACAGCTCGACAGACCTCCAATCGTTGCTATCCAATCACTATACGATATACCATGCACACAAACTGTTTTATGTCAGTGGCTCGTTACTTTTCCTTTGAAACTCTCAGAAAATCAAAAAAACAATCTTGCGCTGCTGTGTGCAAAGCAAGGATATGCGAAAGCATTAAGCATTCTTCTTTCTCAAGGCGTCAATCCAAATTATGCAGACCTACAAGAAGAAAAAACCCTTCTATTAATGGCTATAGCAAATAACCATGCACCAACTGTTGAAGTTCTTCTTAATGCGGGGGCAACCATGGAAAGGCGATCGTGAAGCTGGATTATATATTGCATCCATGTATAATTTTGACGAAGCTCTTAAGATGCTTATTAAGCACGGTGTAAATCCACACACACAGAGTCCACAAGGCGTGACCTATCTTATGTGCGCAGCACATAAGAACTCCTATAACACATTACAAGTTCTTATTGATGAGAATCTCAATCTTAACCTACAAGACCAGAGAGGATATACAGCACTAATGTGCGCGGCAGAGCAGGGTGGGTATGAGTCACTGAAAATATTACTTAATGCGGGCGCGGATATAAATCTAAAAAATAAAAATGAAAAAACAGCCTTAATACTAGCGGCTACAAAAACAGAGTCTATCGCTCTTATTAAAAACCTGATTCAAGCTGGAGCTCAAATCGACTCACAAGACAAAGACAAACTGACGGCGTTAATGAATGCAGCTCAAAGTAATAATTCAGCTGCTATTGAGGCACTTATCAATGCAGGTGCAAATTTAGAATTAAAAAATGCATATGGAGAAACAGCGCTACATCTTGCAGCTTTCAATGCCACTGCGAATGCTCTTGAGATCTTGATTGCGCACGGTGCAAATATTCATTTGAAAAATCACGATGGAGAAACAGCTTTAACAATCGCAATCGAGAGCAAAAAGACAGAATGCGTTAAAATCCTGATTAAAGCAGGAGCGGAAATTGAAAACCCCTTAGCACTTTTAAAACTTCTTGCGAGCACGGCTGACATCGAGCTTTTAACTTTACTCAGTAAAGATTATATGAACAAAATTCAGGGAATACAGTTTAGTGATAAAACACCATTAATGCGCTCTGCAGAGCAAGGTGACAGATTTGCTTGCCGAGCACTCCTCAAAAACGGAGTGAATTTTAATCACTGCGACAAGAATGGATATACAGCACTGGATTTAGCGATTATCAATGGACATTCAGACATCATTAAGGAGCTTATGTGTTACGAAATAACTCCATATTATTTGATGAAAAGTATTGAGCTATCAATACGAAATCCTCAATATCACCATATTGTCCCTCTACTTTTTGAGCATGGTATTGCAGAAATTATATTACGCTATCAGCCTAATATCGTCAGCCTAGCGAAAGAGCATGGATGTGCTGCTGCCATTTTTGCGCTAAACAGAGAAGACATCGCCTCCGATTCAGCGATATCTATGCGGTCGAATTTTCTGACACATTCGAGCAGTCATGAAAAGCACTTGGAGTCAGTGAGACCACGATTACAAAGGCCTTAACATGACCAATAAAGTAATCACCACCTCCGAATGAATATCCAAAGTATCGAATAAGATATTTAAAAAAATTCTAATAGTGACAAACAAACAGCGCCTCACATCCTATATATATGACAAGTTTGATATATCAAGATAAAGAGCTGTTTTGATGCCTAATACATATCTCTACGCCGAAATATTTATCTTTAAAAGTATATTCAATACGCGATCTATACAAAAAGTCTTGTCACTCTCGCTCATCCCAATGGAGATATAATATCATGGATTCCTCAGTCAGCTCTGTAACATTCAACCAAAAGAACGATATAGCATACACCGACCTCAGCGATATTGAGCTTAATACATGGTTGAAATCCAATACAAACTTAACAGACGAACAAAAACGACAACTTCTCACGAGCTGCATAGAGAAAGGATATCCGGAGTCTTTACGCAATCTGTTAAACGATAACGAAGGCAAGATGTTTTTAACGTCTGCCAATAAAAAAACAGCCTTAATATTAGCCATTGAAAAAGGCCACCTTGAAATAGTCAAAGCACTTCTTGAAAAGTTCAAAGATTTAGATTATCAGGACAGTAAGGGCCAAACACCTTTAGCGTTAGCTATTGAAAGAGGTAATCTTGCAGTAATCAACGCCCTGCTTGACCAGTTCAAAAATTTAGATTATCAGGACAGTAAGGGCCAAACACCTTTAGCGTTAGCTATTGAAAAAGGTAAGCTTGAAGTAATCAACGCCCTGCTTGAGAAGGGTGCGAATCTGAATGCGAGAGACAAAAATGGCAATACACCTCTAATATTAGCTATTCAGCAAAATAACATCGCTATATTCAACGCCCTGCTTGAGAAGGGCGCGTCTGTGCATTATCGAGATAACAATAACAATACACCATTAATGCTTGCCGTCGAGCAAAATAACATCGCTATAGTCAACACCCTGCTTAAAAAAGAACATGTCGCCCTAAATGGTCAAAATAAAGATCAAAAAACAGCCTTAATGTTAGCTACTGAAAAAGGCTATCTTAAAATAGTCAAGGCCTTGCTTGCTCAGAAGGATGTGCTAGTAGAGTTGAAAGATAAATTTCGTAAAAAAACAGCCTTAATGTTAGCTATTGAAAAAGGCCACCTTGAAATAGTCAAGGCCCTGCTTGTTAAGGACACGAATCTGAATGCGAAAGACAAAAATGACAATACACCCTTAATGCTTGCTGTCCAGCAAAATAATATCGCGATAGTTAATGCTATTCTTTCGAAGAACCCTGACAACGACAATTTAAAGAATTCTCTCAAAGCATCTCCAATCAACATAGATATTCCAACGGTTATTATTCAGAAAATATGGAATGATAATATAAATAATGAGTCACGAAGTAACTTACTGAATGAGTGTCTTTCTATTGCTGAAAATGCTGAAAAAGCCCACCCCAATCAGTACATTTCGTTATTAAAAAATCTTATTGAAAAAACAGATATAAACACACAGCCAGAACTCCTCACTCTTTTTCAGAATGCTCTTACTATAGCGCAGCAGCATGTCGCACCCAGTTCAACAACTAATAATGAAAATAAAGCTCCTGAGAGCGTCAATCTATCAACTCAGGACCTAATTCTTGAAGAATTTAAAAAATACAGAGTAGAAGATAAAGCATTAATTCTCGCGAAATGTATCGAACAGAACAAGAAAGAATATTTAACAATATATTTAAACGATCCAAATATTCGTGATGTTATAAATTATCAAAATAAGGAAACAGGTAACACACCCTTAATGCTTGCTGTCCAGCAAAATAATATCGAGATAGTCAATACCCTCCTTGAAAAAGAACATATCGCCCTGAATAGTCAAAATAAAGATCAAAAAACAGCCTTAATGTTAGCTCTTGAAATAGGTAATATCGAGATAATTGCTGCACTCATAGTCGCAACCCCAATTAATATAGCTGATTCTCTTACCCTGGCTGAAAATAAATTAAATCTCCCAGAATATATCAACTTATTAAAAAATCTTTCTAATAATGAGAAAATGCAAAATAATGAATATGCACTCCGTGATATTCAAAAAGCCCTCAATACCTGCTTAATCAATGCTGCAAGCAAGGGTGATCTTGCCAGCATTCGAATGATTATTAACACTCCAGATATCCTCAGTAATGAGTCACTGATTACAGCTTGGGATAAGGCGCATGCAGCTGGTAACATTACCATTGCAAATCAGTTACTTTCACGTGCAGATAATAATATTGATTTAAGAATACTGTATCTTAAGGAAGGCGTAAAATTTAAGAACTTTCAAGAAATGATCGACCTCTTTCGAAAGGCTTCCAACGAGGGAAGATTTCTAGAATTATTAAAAACAGTTCCCTTCATCTTATTTAACAATGCAAAACTCTCTCAAAAAGCAGCAACCATCCTTGGGCCTATAGGACTTATCACATCCCTTGTATTGTTTTTTATACCTGGACTACAACCTATTGCAATCGGTGTCTTTGCGCTAACGGCAGCCAGTGTTGTGACCCTTGCCATCGCAAATCGTGTTCTAGACCGAGTTTATGCAATTTTTGGACTACCTAATCCTAACTCCATCAATAAAAAACATAAAACACCCGAAGAACGGACGGAGGCTGTATTACTGAAGGAAACCTCCCAATCAAGAAAAATCGTAGCGAACATTACAGCAGGCCTTGCACTTCTTTTCTTTTTTACAGCATTAAGTGCCCTGTTTGCCATTGCAACACCGCTACTTTTAGGAGGCTTAGGAGTTGGAGGCATGATTACTCTTGGCGTTATGACAGCGAATACACTATCAACGCTTGCTATGAGTCTTGTCACTTCTGTAATTAGCTTGATTGTATCAGCTCCGACGATAAGCCTTCCTGTTATCGGTGCAGGCTTAGCTTTTACTGGCTTCATAGCTTTCCAGCTTAATAAGCAACATAATAGCATCTTACAGAAAAAATTTGATACTGAAAACCAAAAGAGCTCAAACGGCACGACCGCAGAGCTTCTACCGGGCGTAACATATGAAGCTTACAAAAAATCACGCATTGATTCACGTAATCCATTTTATTTTTTTAGAAAAACAAACATTGAAACCATTCATCAAACTCAAAATACAAAGATCGATAGTTTGAATAATGTTAAATTTAAGGGATACACAATAACTGCAGAAGATATTCAACTCCCAAGCAAAACAGGAAAGACATATCCGCAAATATCTTTCACGCCGCATAACCCTTCTCAACCGAATATGTATGTTTTTACAGGCCTCTATCCTGAATCAGGCACAGAAGCAGAGCAAAAGACTGCAATAATTAAGGCTATGCTTGAGCTATACAAGAACAACACGTTAAAAACATACCTCCTTAAGGTAAAAGCAAGTATCCCAGCAAATACCACAGCATCTCAACTCCAATCTAGAAATCCCACCATAGCCCCTATTTTCAATGGTTCAGTGAATAACAATTCATCAAATATACCCCAATCTCCGAGCCCCTACAAAACTTGAACTCACAGAAAAGATTCAATGTGATAAAAAAAATTTTACATTCACAAAAGAATCTTCAACCTCTTAGAGAAAAGGGCCTATATATATCATGAAATATATAATCCTTCGAAGGAATGAGTTATGAATAATTTTGATGATGATTTTGATGACGTTGAGAATTTTTTTGATTCTCTTATCAATTCAGGTTTTCAGTTAGGTAGGCGCGTGCTGCAATTGGGTGCAATTTGGATGTTATGTGGTGCAGTGCCTATGCTTTTAAGCCCAGAACCTATCACAAAAATACTAGGCACATTACTTTTTAACGTAGGATTAGTGACGGGCCTAACCGGAATGGCTATTATGTTCATACCGCCTGTTCTGATGGGTATAGGATTTACAATTCTTTTACCATTTATGGCTTTTACCACGGTCTTGAAAAGTATTTATGAAGCGCCCGCAAATACTGAGCAAAACAAAGAGTCGCCTGAGATTGAACATCACGATACACCCACACAAGATCTGAGTCATGTTTCAGATAATACCAATGAGCAAATTTCTGTAAATCCAGATAAGGTTATATTTTCATGTGAACTGCACGCCCCTAAAGGGAGCATGCTTCCTATCAAGCAACCTCAAACAGATAGCGTAGAACCTGAGCACGAACATACTTCAAGAAAGCAAAAATCCATATCTTAGTCGCCACCTTATCCGCATAACTCTTTATCAAGATTTTATACGGATAAAGTGAAAACTGCATCATGCGATATCTATCATCAATTATTTTGAACGGCGTGATGATTTAGTATCTGATACAGGTGATGCTTTCACTGGAGCGGCCTCTGGAGCAGAAGCTGGTGCTGCAAGGGATTTAATAACCATATCACTAATATCTTTTGATTCTGCACGATAAACAACGGAATCAGTTGTGATCACGACATCAATTTTGTTTTTTTGCGCATATGCAGCAATCGCATCACTTGCTTCGTTAATAAGCATATTCTTCTGCTCTTGCTCATGAATTGCAAGGTCTTCACGTAATTCAGACTCAAGAGCCTTGAGTTCACGCTGTAAAGTTGTAATTTCACGACGCATTTTGTCTGCCTTTTGGTCGCTTAATGTTTCTTTATTAGCTTCAAACTCTTGAACTTTAGCATCAAGCTGAAGTTTTTTGTTGTTGAGTTTTCCTTGCGCAACAGTTGCTTCTTTTTGCATGTCTTCTTGAATTTGCTCTAGGTTTGGCAAACTACGCACAACTTTAAATAAATCAACCACAGCAATTGTATCTGCTGAAGCGTATGAACCTACAACAAGACCGAGAAGAGAGAGACGAGAAACATAACTCATAATACTAAACTCCTTTGATTAAAAATCAATTTGCGAACCGAATGACAAGTACTCATATTTAAAATGATCGCGATCTTTTTGAATCAACGGGTAATTTAAACTGATTGTCATGGGCGGCATAATTGGGCTAATAAACCGTGCACAAATTCCTGTTGTCAAGCGAATCCCTTCAGCAGGAAGATAAGTATTTCCATTCTCATTATAACTATCTGGCACAGCGACTGTACGCCAGAGCTGAGCAGCATCAAGGAACAATGAAAATCTTAATTGGTCATAGTCTAAATTAAATAAACTATTTGGAATAATCAACTCTGTTTTAAACAAACCTTTGATATTTCCTCCAACTGTTTTATAAGTATATGTTCCGTCAGATTGTAACGTTTGAATTTCTGGCCCAACAGAGGAGAAGTGATATCCTCTAATATCCTCAGCTCCGCCGCAGCTCATTAATCGAGTTGAAGGAATGACGCTTTTAGATGTCTCTCCATAAGGGAACATCGAACGAAACACCAAGCTCTGATACAGCGTCCAACCGGAGCGACCAAGTGGGTAATAATATTGGAATGAGAATCCACAATCAACATAAGTATAATCACCCAGAGGTAAGCTCGTTTGGCAAAAAACATCCCAACGATGACCCTGATCGGGCAATATATATCGATTAAACATATTCGAAAAGAGTTTATTGGAAAGAAACACATAGTGGGCCCATGGTTTTTCTCCATTATCGAGAACTTCAGTGGAGTTATTATCTTTCTCTATGAAATAGTTTGAGCTTAATCCATAGCGAATATTAGAAGTAAGCTTCCATGTTGCTCCTAAAGTGGTCGAATATATATTTCTCTGCTCTTTAAAGTACATGTACTTATTACCATAGCTTCGGTAGATTCGCTCAAAATTGAAGTATCCTTCGACATTATTTTTGGTGATATATGGATTTGATAAAGCGAATTGAAATGAGCTTTCGAATGTATCGCTTTCATA
>VGTX01000051.1 GCA_016874315.1 Gammaproteobacteria bacterium
TTACCTTGATGCATAATGAGAACTTCTTTACAGAGGCGCAGAGGAGCTTGTCTATGTGTGACGATAATCAAGGTTTTATCACTGAGGATTTTTTCGAGCTGCTCGAGAAATAGTGCTTCTGCTTGTGCATCGAGAGCGCTGGTTGGCTCATCTAGGATGAGGATTTTTGGATTGGTGATGAGGGCGCGAGCCAGCGCAATGGCTTGACGCTGACCGCCTGAGAGGTTTTGGCCTCGCTCCTCAATCATCATATCAAAGCCTTGTGGGTGTCCTCCAATCCAGCTCATTAAGCCAGCCTGTTCAGCGGCATGAATGAGTTGATTTTGGGTAATGCCATAGCATCCGACAATTAAGTTATCGCGAAGCGTTCCATAAATCAGTTGAACATCTTGAGGGACGTAACCAATAGTTTGTCTTAGAGCGCTGAGGTGAAATTGTCGTAAATCGAAACCATCTAGTCGTACGTGTCCTTCTGTTGGGTGGTACAAACCAAGAAGCATTTTAATCAAGGTAGATTTTCCTGAGCCATTGGCTCCAATCACTCCTATGCGGTCTCCAGGCTGGAATGTAACGGTGATATCATTCAAGACGAGGGGCTGTTGAGTATTATAGGTAAACTTCACGTGGTCAAACTCAAATACGCCATTTAAATCTGATGGAGTGAGTGGGCGCTCTGTCACTTCAGATGGCAGTTGCATAAGTTGGTTCATTCCTTCGTAGGAATTTTTGGCCTGTTGCCAACGTAAGACGAGCTGTCCAACTTGAAGGATGGGCGCAAGAGCTCGAGAGGATAGGATTGAGCAACCAACCAAAGCTCCCATAGTGAGCTGACCTTGCCAAATGAGCACAACACCGTATGAAATCATTGCGACATAGGAAAGGGCCTGGACAAGCTGACAGGCGTATGAGGAAAGTGTTTGAACATTTTTTGTTTCTGTATTGAGTGCGGCGGATTCACGCACAACATTTTGCCAGCGTCGTTGAAATAAATCTTCAGCACTCCAGAATTTAATGGACTCAATACTCACAAGGGCCTCAACAAGAAGGGCGTTCTTTTGGGAGTGGCATTGTTGTTGTTTTTTGACACGGCCTTGTGCGTATTGCTGAGTCATCATTGTAATAACGGCGATACATGGGATTGTGAGAACAACGGTCCAGACGAGAGGGCCTCCCATATACGCAATCATCATAACGAATAAAAGCATGAATGGAATATCAACTAAGGTTGTAATAGTTGCAGAAGCAAAGAAATCTCGAAAGGACTCAAACTGCGTCACGAGTGAAGAAAACGCTCCGAGAGAGCGCGGGCGCACGGCAAGCGGGATGTGTAGGAGGTGATCGAAGATAAGGTTTGTGAGGGTTGTATCGACTTTTCGATTAGCAGTATCGATTAAGGAGCTACGCATAACCTTAAATACTAAGTCAAACACATGTAAGACCACCATCCCGATAGAGAGTGTGATGAGAGTTTCAACAGCTCCGCAAGGGACGACGCGGTCATAGACATTCATCGCATACAAGGAAGTTATGATTGCGAAGATATTAATAAAAATACTTCCCAAAATCGCATGCGCATAAAGATTAGTCATTGGTCGAGCAACACTCCAAAACCAATGTGGAATTTCTTTTAAGTGCGGGTGGTGAGCACGGTCATCTACTTGAAGTGGAGCATAAATCTCCCAGACTTCTTCGATGGGTTCAGAGGCGAACTGAGCAACGTGGAAAACTAAATCATTTTCGAGTAATGGTGTGGATTCTCCAAGCCCGCTGCTTTGATGATGTGGGTCGATGAGGATTGGTTGACCTGCAAGCCAAATGACTTCTGCCACATATTTGGGTGTGATAACCTCATGACGCACAGAGCGTACAACGCAATGAAATCCGAGTTCTTCGATACATTTTTTTGCATCAGCTTTGACGGACTGGTCGGAGATTTTAGAGCTTGCTTTTTCAATCCGATATGTTGGAATCGGGTATTGCTGGACAAGCCAGCTTATTAGAGCCGGAATCCGATTAACTGAAGATTCGTCGGGATTATGAACATGTTCTTCTTTTGATTGGGTCATGATGTAAATCCTTGTGAGAAAATAAGCGTTGCGATATCGTCAAGGCGGTTAGGAGTTGTTGTGATTTTAAAAACTTTATTGATGCTTTCAAAGGAGTAGTCTGATTGGCCGAGCAACTCGAGCAATCGGTGATCTTTATTTTCAAAATCACCGGTTAGAATTTCAAAAATCCCATCACTAAAGAGAACGACTCTAAAGGGTGATTGTGGTTCGATAATTTCTGTCTTATACGACATGGATGCGGAAATTCCAACGGGGAATCCTCGGCCAGGTAGTACCTTAGGTTGATTATTTTGAATCAAGATCGGATTCGGATAATGGCCTGCAACACAATAATGAAGCTCACCGAGACGTTTGTTATAAACGAAATAGAGCATTGTGCAGTATTTCCCGAGTTTTTCAGAATAAATTTCCTGTGCTAAAGACCGAACCATGAGGTGTGGAACGATGATTCGTTCATCACCATCGCTACGGTATTTTGCGGCAAGCTCTCTGATGAACATTTTGATTAAGACTGTGACGAATGCAGCGGCTGCACCATGGCCTGAGACATCTGCGAGATAGAACACAAACCGATCGTCATCAAGTTCAAAATAATCAATAAAATCTCCTGAGAGATATATCATAGGCTCGACATGGTGCTCAATTTTTATATCGCCTTTTTGATACAGCGAGTCAGGTAGAATTTTTTCTTGAACAGATTTTCCTGCCTCTTGGTCTTCGAGAAGAGTTTGGCGAATTTTTTCGTTTTCTATTTTTAGGCGTTTCTTTTCGAGGGCTTTTTGAAGGGCTTGGTCAATTAAAGACAGGTCATTAATTGGTTTGATAATATATTCATAAATGCCGAGTCTGAGTGCATGGATGATATCGTGCTCATTACTGACAGCAGTACATACGATAAGAGGCATATCCTGATCGACCAAGCGCACCTTTTTCATGAGCTCTAGACCACTGAGTTTTGGCAGATCGAGTTCAGTGATAATAATATCTGGAGGGGTATTGGTATAGAATTCTAATGCCGCTTCGCCATCATCGACACAGTGAACAATGTATCCGCTATCTTCAAGATAAGCGGCAACGGACTCACGAAGCATGAGTTCATGGTCAGCGAGAAGGATTTGGATTTTTGCAGCCATGCGGAGCCTTATTCTCTTAGACTATTAGAATTCAGGATAAGCGATGAATGCAAAAGATGGCAACTGGCTAAAAAACAATAGCCCTCAAAAGAGGGCTATTTAATGGAGCATAAAATCAGAAACAGAAGTGGCTTTTAGGAGAATGAAAATTCTGTCCGCAAGCGAATGCCTTCTTCTTTTTCTAAGGTTGTCCAGAGTGTATTGGATTTAACAGAAGTTTTTGTATCGTAATATTCTGCTTTAAACGCAATATTATCGTTTGGCATATATGAGGTACTTACAGTATACCCTTTAACACGCACAATAATATCGCTTTGGCTAGCAGGATCGATACTCACGTAGTTGTAGCCATCCGCACGACTAAATGTCATAGGTAGTCCATTTGTACCGTTAAACGAGCTATTTAAAAACTGTGCTGCAGCCATGTTGTAATAGTATTCACGTCCAACACGAAGAGCAATTTCAAGAGAACCATATTTTGCATTTGGGGTAATGCGATTTGCGACAGCAGTATTTGGATCGATACGATAGCCCTCTCCAACAAGAAGTGCAGTTAATTCGACATATCCTGAGATAGCATGGTTTTTCTTTTGAAAAACGTATACATCTGAAGGAATAATATTCTTCGCTGAGCTTACTGCAGGGTCGTTATTGCGGCGATATTTAAAATAATGTCCAGCGACATTTAATGATAGGCGTCTCCAAGCAATCGACTGGTCTGTTGTGACAGCAAGACGCTTCTCGAATGTGCTGTAATAATAAGTGCCGTTATCGTTAACCTGAGCAATCGCTGGAACAATAACATCTAAAGATTGCAGACCGGAACCAACACCCCATGAGAAGTTTTGATTATTGATAAGCACCATATTGACGCGCCCACCAATAGCAAAGCGTAATGTGGCTTCTGGAGACATTGAGACAGTTGGACTGGTATTACCACCAGTAACACCTAAGACTTCAGCAGGATCGAAAGACTGGTCACCATAATCTTCTTCGATTGGGATAACACTGTAGGAATAATCTACGATACTACGACGTGCTGTAGCAGACCAGACTCCAAGAGAGTATCCGTACCGATCTTGAATAAGTCCAGACACGTTGACTCCGAGTTTCTTTCCAATGGAGTCAGAAAGCACCCCTAAATCACGCTCAATATATGATTGTGCAGCTGTACCAGCTTGGGAGTAACGAGGAGTATCTAGACCAAAGTTAAACTGCATATTATCGTAGGCTTTCCAGGTAACAACAGCGAGAGGCATAAGAGCATTGAGCTGATCGGAATTATACCCAGGAGATGGACGCTCTAAGCGAATTTTATAACTCCATGTTGGAGACCATTTTCCTTTCAAATCAATCCGAGCGCGTGACACAAGGATATTATTGGGCAAATCAGATGGCTGAAAAGGAGTTTGTGCATCTAAAAAGATCGACCCAGATAAATCAAGGCCGCTATCTTGGAACGGTGCTGCTTGTACTAAAGACATTGCAGTACATGTTGCAAAAATGGCATAAGATAAAGAACGTTTCATAACAATCCCTCGCAAATGAATACAACGATCGCACAATCCATGCGACCAGGTGCTGGCATTGTAAAGAAAATTGTTATGAAGCGCTAGACATCTGTTTGAATATTTCCTAATTATTTTCTTGAATGGGCTCTTCTTCATGATCGGAAGGCTCATCACTTAAATCATCATAGAACGAATCCCAATTTACCTGACCACTTTGCAGCTGGTAATTGCGATATTGTAAATACGAATCACGCACGAAAGAATACTTATCCTCGATATAAGGTAAGCTTGTGAGTTTTTGGAGATGCTCAGCAAGATTAGCTTTTGTATCAATTAAACTAAGGACAAAGAGTTCATTTCTCCAGGTAGGGCTATTCACATAAGATAATGGACTAAGGACAACTTTATCAACACACATTCCATATGAATCCCGGATAGTCATTGGGCCAAAGAATGGAGCAACATAATATGCGGATTCCGTATAGCCAGCGAGGTATAAAGTTTTGCCGAAGTCATTTTTCTTACGAGGCAATCCCAAGTTAGCCGCCATATCAAAAATACCACATCCAAATGTAGAATTGACAAGGACTCGCATGGTTTCATTGTAACCATTTTCGAAATCGCCCTGTAAATAGAAATTGGTCGCATAAGCAATCTCAGCCATATTGAAATATACGTTATGAATCCCAACACGGATAGGATTAGGTAGGCATGTTTGATAAGTCGAAATAATTGGATTAAAAACGTACCGATCGACCTCTTCGTTAAAAGCAAAGACTTGTCGATTCATAGATTCATACGGATCGTCTGGATGCTCATCAGTTGGAGCGGACCCATTGCCTGCACACCCGATGAGCATGATTGGCATAAGATAATAAAAAATATTTTTCATAAAGCATCATACATCATTTGGAGTCTCAATAACAAAAAACCCTCGTCCCTTTGCAGGGAGGAGGGTTTTTCAACAACATTCTTATATCAATAAATTGATTAGAATGAGTAGTCAGCGCGTAGGCGGATGTTTTGAACACTGCGGTAGTTGAGGGAATCAACGTATGCAGATCCGGAAGCCATGCGTTGGAACTCGTAGTTACGTTGTTCGTATTCTGCTTTAATGACAGCATTTTCGCAAAGGTAATAGTTCAATCCAATTGCATAACCAGTCACTTTCTCTTCGAAAGCAACATCATCTGAAGCAACAATTTGACCACTTTGGGAGTTGTCAACAAAAAGCTCAAGAGCGTTTTGTAAAGAACCAGCATGATTTACTGATGCAAGAAGTAATGATGGGTTTGCAGCTTGTATTGGAGATCCAGATGTATTGAAATCTTGGTTGCCTGGGTGGTTAAGCAATGCAAGAACGTTTTGACGTGTTTCTTTGCCATAACGTGCAACAATTTCAAGACCAGCTTGGTTTTCACGAAGCTTCACTCCGCTCACAACAGCCTGACCTGCATCGAATTTGTAGCTATCGCCCATAATGAGGTATCCACCTTCAATCCAGAAAGCATTAGCTTTGCCATCTTCGTTGAATACTTGAGCAGCTGCATTATATGAACTGTTGGAATTATACAATGCATTTGTATCATTTTTGAGGGTCTGCCACTCGTAACCCACGTTTACCTGGAATGCGCCAAATACAGCAGATCCATCAACCGCATAGTTTTGTAGGTGGTTGAATGAAGAAATGGAGTATGTTGGCTGTGTGTAGGAAGATCCACTGGTAGCTCCTAACTGTCCAACGGTAATAACTGCTACTGGAGCATTTAATGGAGCTTGGTTATATCCAATTCCAATTCCGTAGGAAGTGCTTGCATTCATTTTATGAGCGAAGCTTAAACGTCCACCATATCCAAGGCGTAGACTCTTAGCATTATAGTTTGATGCTGCAAATTGAGCATCTGCATCTGCTACAAAGGCACTTTGGAATGCTGCAAGTGAGCTAGTACTTACAGAGCCGGACTGCTGAAGCGCATCTGCAACTGCTGGTAGGCTGTCAATATTACGCATATTGGTTTGTTGCCATACACCGAAGGAGTATCCAACAGGACCAGCTTTTCCATCAATCGAGAATCCTGCATGGTCACCAGCATAGGAAACAACTGTTCCAATTGTGGTGTTGTTTGGATATTGACCAATGAATGGCTTGTAATATAGGCGATCGGAAGTAATTTCTGGGCAACCAATACGTCCGAAGGAGATATTGATGTTCTCAATTCCTGACCAGGTGACATAAGCACGTGCAAAGTTTGCAGACATATCGTTTACAAATGATGCATAGGTAAGGAATGGGAAGTTATCGCTGCTTCCGTATGTTGCTAGGTATCCCGATGGCTCAAGATTTAATTGTGAATTTTCGAATTCTTTCACTTCAAGACGAAGACCGTATGTCCAGTTTTTCGCTACATCACCTTGCATGTCAAGACGAGCACGCGAGATAAAGAGATTATCTGGAGCTTCGTTAGCATCGCCAACGGAAACGTCAGCGTTGTTTTTTTGTGATGTTGTGAAACGTGCATCAAAGCGGATCTCGCCGTTTACAGTGTTAGCAGCTAAAGCAAGTGAAGATACAGTTGCTAGACCCAACAGAGCTAGACGAGAAAGTGTTGTATTTCTCATGAATAATCTCTCCCAATTTGTTGAAACAAACTTCCTAATATTT
>VGTX01000052.1 GCA_016874315.1 Gammaproteobacteria bacterium
CAGGAGTACATTACTGCTTTAGAGTTTGTAAAAACAGCTAATTATAATGGAACCGAGTTGTTAAATGAGAAGATTCATCTCCTGAACAATACAAATCCTCAAGCCTACAATCAGGCAATTGGTCTTGTTAGAAAAGCGATTACTCAGTCCGAAAATCCTTTGCGATGGATGAATTTACGTGTACGCAACTTAATTGAGAAATTAGCGAATGCATCTCATCATCAGCGGGTGGTCAGTCTTTTAGCTGAAATGCAGGTTATTATCGATCTTTGGATGGAGTGCTTGGCTAAAGACTTTGCTTTAGCTCCTGAATATTCAGCCGATCGTATATTTTGCGATCAGTGGAAAGCCTATCTTAATCAAGGAATCAACAGATTGGCGGAAGACTGGGTAACGTTTAAGAAAAAAGGAAGGACTCAAAATCTCTTGTTACTGAGACCTTCTGAAGTGCCAGTTCAAGAAAATGTAGCACTTGATTTGGTAGAAAAGCCGAAAACTTCAGCAAACCGCAGTCTAAGTAATATGATGAGAAATATTTTTGAATTATTTGCATAGTACTGTAATCTATTGAAAAAGTTTTCCTAGAGAAGGTATGTTTTGTGAGTGAAGTGTGTATTGTTATAAGTATTGCCTCCGATCAGTCGGTTCGTATATTAGAGTGCACACTTTCCGCTCAAGGTCTGTCTTATCAGAGTCTTCTAGAAAGTCATAACCTTAAAGAATGGATTGAGCCCCATGCGGTGGGCTTTCGCCTTGGTGTTTTGTTGAATCCTTTGGATATGATATATCCTGGCGATCGTATCTATTTCTTAAGGCCATCTCGATTGACGCCTCAACAATGGCGCGCTGAGCGTATGCAGCGCGTCCCCGTCCGTAAAAGAAAGTTTTAGGATATCTGGATTTATTTTAAATTTTCTAAAAAATCTCTGGATACATGATTGGATTCAACAACTTTGCAATAGAGATATTTGATTGTATTGAGACTGGAGTAATATGTTTTCCACAACACCACGCCTAGTAAAAATCCTGTAACAACATCGCTTAACCAATGCGCTCCTCCAATGAGACGAGGGAGGCACCAAAGATATGAGATGAGAATCAAAGGACGCTTAAGGGGAGTCGGGTAAGTTGTTCGAACAATGCTTGAGAAATATCCGAATAACATTGCATGACCACTTGGAAAAGATGAGGGTGCATAGACTTTTGCGGCCGGGATGACTGTATTCAAGTTAAAATATAATTCGTATTCTAAAGAGGGCGAATGCCGTAGTAATAAAGGATTTCCATCGAGGATATTCAGTATTTGATAGGCTGCTTCATAGAAAATAATACAAAAAATCAATTGCCAAATCGAAAGTGCCTTTTGATTGCGGCGAAAAAAGGCCTGAGCAATAAACATACTGAAAACTACAAAGAATACGTTAAATAATCCTTCATATCGATGGTTCAAATATGCGATAATTTTACAATACCAAAGAGGCATGTAACATAGATGCCCGTTGAGTAGTTCAAAAGCGAATGTATCTATCGTTGAATAACATAAGGCATATAGGGGTAGAATAATCAAAAGGTGAAGAAATCCGCGATTTTCAGTGAGATTCATGTTTTCTAAGCTCCGATGAACGCTGGAAAATGTAATCAGAAGAAATGAACTTCTCGCTTGAATTTGAAGAAAAAGACCCCATATAAGCAGAAGAGAAATGAAAAAGGAAACAGCAAATATGACGCAATTTCATGAAGATTCGCACGACGATCACAATCCACAAGTTAGTGATTCTTCCAAGCAAGAATCAGGCCAATCGCCAGAAGGATTAGAAATTTTGCGATCGAAAATCGATCAACTCGAAAAAGAACTCGCAAATACACGCGATCAGTACGCGCGCAATCAAGCCGATATGATGAATTTAATGAAACGTAAAGATACAGAGCGCGAGCAAGCTGTGAAGCATGCAAATTTTGATTTTCTACGAGAATTTTTATTTGTCCTAGATAGCTTGGAAAGTGGAATACAATCATTCGATCATCAGAATGAAGCACATAAGGATATGCTTTCCGGACTAGTTTTGATGCAAAATCAAATTAATCAATTACTAGAGCGTTTTGATGTGAAAGTTCTTTCTCCAGAAATTGGAAGTCCTTTTGACCCAATAACCTCAGAAGCAATGAGTATCCAAGTAAACGATCAGCTTCCTGCGCAATCTATTCTTCTTGTTGTTCAAAAGGGCTATATGTCTAAAGGTCGCTTGTTACGGCCTGCACGCGTTATTGTTGCAAAAAATTCTCAGACCCCCTCTTGATTTTTTTCAATTAGAACAAACATAAGAATCATAGGAAGTCGAAAAGCTTCGATAGTATTAAAAGTTATTATTAAATGAGGGTTTAAAATTATGAGCGTATCCCGCACTGTACTTGGAATTGACCTAGGCACAACAAACTCCTGCGTTTGTATTTTGGAAGGTGGCAACCCAAAGGTGATCCCAAATGACCTTGGTGTAAATACAACACCATCCGTTATTGGATTTGTTAATGGCGAAACACTTGTTGGTGAGCTTGCAAAACGTCAAGCTGTAACCAATCCTGGCAACACATTCTTTGGAGTCAAGCGTTTGATTGGACGCACAGCCAACGATCCTGCAATTGAAGTTCAGAAACTTCCTTATAAAGTTGTTGCTGCTGACAATGGTGATGCATGGGTTGAAGCAAATGGTAAGAAGATGGCTCCACAGCAAATTTCTGCTTTTGTTTTGATGAAGATGAAAAAAGTGGCTGAAGATTATGTTGGTCATCCTATAACAGAAGCTGTTATTACTGTACCTGCATACTTTAACGATGCACAACGTCAAGCAACCAAAGATGCTGGTAAAATTGCAGGACTTGAAGTTCTTCGCATCATTAACGAGCCTACAGCAGCTGCACTTGCTTATGGACTTGATAAGAAGAAAAAAGATTCTATCTTGGCTGTTTACGATTTGGGCGGTGGTACATTTGACGTTTCGATTATTGAGCTTTCCATTGTAGATGGCGAGACTCAATTCGAAGTGCTTGCAACAAATGGTGATACTCACTTAGGTGGTGAAGATTTTGACGAACTTTTGATGGAATACCTCATTGAAGAGTTTAAAAAAGAAACCCGTATGGATTTGCATAACGATCCAATCGCTATTCAACGTTTGAAAGAAGCTGCTGAAAAGGCAAAAATTGAACTTTCCTCCCGTGAGCAAACAGATATTAACTTGCCATATATCACTGCTGACCAAACTGGACCTAAGCATCTTGCACAGAAGATTACACGTAAGAAACTTGAGTCTCTTGTAGAGCCTCTCATTCAGCGTTCACTTGAGCCATGCCGCATTGCGCTACGTGATGCAGGTAAATCAATCGACCAGATTGATGAAATTCTTCTTGTTGGTGGACAAACTCGTATGCCAAAAGTGCGCGAAGCTGTTCAAGATTTCTTCAAGAAAGAGCCACGTAAAGATGTTAACCCAGATGAAGCTGTGGCTGTCGGTGCTGCAATCCAAGGCGCTGTTCTTTCTGGGGCTGTTAAAGATGTTCTATTGCTAGACGTAACACCACTTTCCTTGGGAATCGAAACCATGGGTGGAGTGATGACCAAACTTATTGAAAAGAATACAACAATTCCAACAAGAAAGTCTCAAGTGTTCTCGACTGCTGAAGATAATCAAACAACAGTGACCATCCGTGTCTTCCAAGGTGAGCGTGATATTGCGATCAAAAATAAATTACTTGGAAAATTTGATTTAGCTGATATTAGTGCTGCACCACGTGGAACTCCACAAATTGAAGTGGCGTTCGATATTGATGCAAACGGAATCTTACACGTGTCTGCTCAAGATAAAGCGACAGGTAAGAAGCAGTCTATTGTTGTGAAAGCTTCTAGTGGTCTCACCGATGAAGAAATTCAGCAAATGGTGCGCGATGCACAAGAACATGCAGACGAAGATAAACGCTTTGGAGAGCTTGTGACTGCTCGTAACCATGCAGATGGATTGATTCATACTGTAGAAAAAAGCCTAAATGATTTGGCCGATCGTGTGCCTGCGAATACACGTGCGGAGCTCGAATCACTTGTTGCAGAGTTGAAAGATTTGATTAAGAAAGACGATCGTGCAGCGATCGAGGCAAAAACCGAAGAACTCGGTTCACGCTATCAAGCTCTGACCGAGCAATTTGGTGGAGCTGGTCAAGCGGGTCAAGCCGATCATCAATCCCATGGTCATGAACATAAATCAGCACAAGATGATGTTGTTGATGCAGAATTTGAAGATAAAACTTCTTAATTCTTTCTAACAATATTGAGTGCATGAAGCAGTGCCAGAGCTAGGATATTCTTAGCTCTGGCCTGTTTTTTTATATTCGAGGAGAAAATGCATGAGCGAAAAAGATTTATATAAAGTTCTTGGAGTCAGCAAAAGTAGCTCTCCAGACGAAATTAAAAAAGCTTATCGTAAGCTCGCGATTAAATATCACCCGGATAAGAATCCTGATAATCCAGAAAAAGCTGCTGAGCAATTTAAAGAAATCACAAATGCATATGAAATCTTATCAGATCCGAAAAAGCGTCAGCAGTACGATCAGTTTGGAAGCGCAAGTTTTCAACATGGTGGCTTCGGAGGAGGAGCTGGTCCTGGTGCAGAAGGATTTGGTGATATTTTTGAAAGCGTTTTCAAGGACTTTTTTGGCGGTGGTGCGGGTCGTCGCGCATCTGCTGGCCCTCAGCGTGGCAATGATTTAATGTATCAACTTGAACTGGACTTAGAGCAAGTTGTACGCGGGACCACTGTGGATATTCAAGTTCGTGTGCCTGTCAGCTGTCAAACATGTTATGGGAAAGGAACTCAATCTGGTGCTGCACCTTCGACATGTACGTATTGCCAAGGAACTGGTCAAATCCGTATGCAGCAAGGATTTTTCTCAATTCAGCAACCATGTCACTATTGCCAAGGTAAAGGAACCGTTATAAAAGATCCGTGCAAAACATGCCATGGAGCGGGTCGTGTTGAAAAAGAGCAAAAACTTAGCGTTAACATCCCAGCTGGCGTAACAACTGGCGATCGGTTAAGATTATCGGGTAAAGGAGAGGCGGGTGCACAAGGCGGACCGGCTGGTGATTTATATGTAGAGATTCATATCAGACCACATCCTATCTTCCAACGAGAGGGCTCAAATCTGTATGTCGAAGTGCCCATTCCGTTTACAGTAGCGGCGTTGGGTGGGAATGTTGATGTTCCAAGCCTTGAAGGCCCACTTTCGTTAAAAATTCCTGCAGGAACGCAAACAAATAAAGTCTTTAAACTTGGTCAAAAAGGTATTCCTCAAAATCAAAGACATGCTGCCGGAGATTTGATGTGTCGTGTGGTTATCGAAACACCAGTGCACTTAACAAATGACCAAAAAGCTTTGCTGGAAAAATTTGCGGAAATCACAAAAGACTCTATCCATCATCCAGTAGAGAAAAAATGGTGGGATAGAATTAAAGGATTTTTTGAAAAGATAAAAAAGCCGTAGTCGATTTTATTGCTCTTGCTACGGGCTGGAAATAAAATCGACGTCAATCGCTACTTTGAAAAGTGCGACTGGATTGATATGATTCCGGTATAAGGGTTGCACCTTGTTATAAATGATAAAGGATGAATGAGATGAGTGTACAACGATACCCCATGACACAAGAAGGGGCGCTTTTGATAAAAGCAGAGCTTGAGAGTCTAAAAAATGTTGAGCGCCGTCGCATTATACAGGCAATTGCAGAATCACGCTTGCTTGGAGATTTGAAAGAAAATGCTGAGTATCATGCTGCAAAGGAAGAGCAAGGATTTATTGAAGGGCGCATCAATGAGCTTGAAGCTAAATTAAGCGCTGCACAAATTATTGATATTACTTCTGTTGAGAATGATGGAAAAGTGATTTTTGGTGCGACTGTTACTCTTGTGCGGACAGATTTAGAAACAGGCGATGAGAAAATTGAACGCTATAAAATCGTTGGCGACGATGAAGTTAATATCCGTGCAAATAAAATTTCATTTAACTCCCCACTTGCTCGTGCAATTATTGGAAAAATGAAGAAAAATACTGTAGAGGTCAATACTCCTTCTGGAGACATTGAGTACTATATCGATCAAGTTGAATATATTTAGGTAAAATAATCTTATGAATTGGTGGATCCAACGACAAAAAAAAGACGTGTACGTTAGAAAACGTGATCAGGCTGGATACCGCTCACGCGCTGCGTTTAAACTTACTGAAATCCTTGATAAGCAAAAATGGAAAATTCCTTCTGGCGCTGTTGTCGATCTTGGCTCGGCTCCTGGGAGTTGGACGCAGGTGCTTGTTGAGCGCTTCCCAAATCGCGCTGTTGTTGCATGTGATTTGCTTGAGATGACACCAATTCCTGGATGTTTATTTTTTCAAGGAGATTTTACAGATCAGGAAATCTGTAAAACTATCTTGAATGCGATGCATGGTCAAAAAGCAGCTCTGATTTGTTCCGATATGGCTCCAAATTTTTGTGGAAATCGTACAATTGGAAGTGCCCGTATGGAATATCTTGCCGATGCGGTCCTAAATTTTGCGATTGAAACAATTCAGCCCAAGGGTGTAGTTGTTATGAAAATATTTCAAGGTGAATCTTTTGCATCCATTATGAAAAGCTGGAAGGACCATTTTCAAATCGTCAAAACATATAAGCCAGATGCCTCACGTACAGAATCAAGTGAGATATATTTATTAGCCAGTTCTAAACGTATGCAAGAGTAACCAAGTCAGACTATTATTAGGAAGAGTGAGAGGACACGGAATAGGACAAGGAGCCCAAGTTGAACGATATTCTGAAAAACACGATCCTTTGGATCACAATTGGACTCATTTTTCTCTCAGCTTTTTCTGGAATTGGTCCTGGACCAAGACAGCCAAAGCTTTTGAGTTTTGATGAATTTCTACAACATGTTAAGGATAAGGATGTTCTTGATGCAGAGTTCGATCAGAATATCATACATGGAACGCTGCAAGATCATACAGAATATTCCACTGTCATTCCCCCAATATCGAGTCAGTTATTGCAGACATTGATGGAAAAAAATGTAAAGATTGTTGCAAAACGCCCAGAGCAACCTTCGTTATTGTTAAATATTTTTATTAGCTGGTTTCCAGTTATTTTATTGATTGCAGCTTATTATTTTCTCATGCGTAATTTGCAAGGAGGATTATCCGGAAAAGGAGGAGCATTCTCTTTTGGAAAATCTCGTGCTCGCATGATGGAAGAGAATCAAATTAAGGTCACTTTCGCGGATGTTGCTGGAGTTGATGAAGCAAAAGCAGAAGTGCAAGAATT